>SDZZ01000005.1 GCA_004173255.1 Chitinophagaceae bacterium
CATACTCGGGGTAAATGCTTTTATCATTAAGCACTTTGGTGATCAGCGTAAACACAAACGGGGAGTGCATGCCATGACCCTTGCTGTTGGCAGCGCGTTTCCTGAATCGGAGATACCGGAGAATAAATTGAAATGCGTTATACAAAGCTGTCAGTTGAATGGAAGGGATACAACCGTGATGCACCTTGGAAGGTACCGGTTATCCGCGATGTCCGCAGGACCTTACCCGGCATCCCGCCAATGGATCACTACGAAACAATTCTTTCCCAGACCTGGAAGGAATAACTGTATGCATGTTTTGCATCGGCCGGAAAGTCATCCCGGCTGGTCAGTTTCCAGACAGCCGGATCGATATCAGGGAAAAATGCGTCCCCTTCCGGTTCAGCATTTACCCTTGTTATATAAATCCTGTTGGTGTCACCCAGCAGCATTTTATATATTTCCGCGCCACCAATGATCATCAGTTCCTTTACGTCCATCTCTTTCACCAGTAATTCTGCATCACCGAGTGAACCGACGGTGACCACACCGTCGGCCTGCCAGTCGCGGTTGCGGGTGAGTACAAAATTCTTTCGGCCTTTCAACGGCTTGCCCAATGCCTCAAAGGTTTTGCGGCCCATCAGCACCGGCATACCCCAGGTAATGTTTTTGAAAAATTTCATGTCATTCGGCAGGTTCCAGACCAGCTGGTTGTCTTTCCCGATTACATTATTATTGGCAGCCGCTACAACCATCGATAAAAACATCGCATAAAATTTAAATCGTCAAACTGCAACCGGTGCCTTGATGGCAGGGTGCGACTGGTAATTTTCCAGTGTGAAATCGGAAAATTGAAAGGAGAAAATATCTTTTACCCCGGGGTTGAGTTTCATAACCGGCAATGGCAATGGTTCACGCGTGAGCTGGAGTTCCACCTGCTCGCGATGGTTGTTATAAATATGTACATCACCAAACGTATGGATAAATTCGCCGGGTTCCATATCGCAGACCTGCGCAATCATCATGGTCAGTAATGCATAGGATGCAATATTGAATGGCACACCAAGGAACACATCCGCACTGCGCTGGTACAACTGGCAGCTGAGACGGCTCTTCGTTTCGCCCTTTGTTTCGTCGGGTGGTGTTACATAAAACTGGAACATGGTGTGACATGGCATCAGCGCCATCTCCGGCAATTCACCCACATTCCAGGCACTGATGATCAGCCGCCGGCTGTCCGGGTTTTTTTTGATCTGCGTTATGAGGTCCGACACCTGGTCAATCACCTTCACCGTACCATCGGGCTGCAGCGACGACCATGACCGCCATTGTTTGCCGTAAACCGGTCCAAGATCCCCGTTTTCATCGGCCCACTCATCCCAGATTTTTACCCCATTTTCTTTCAGGTAAGCGATATTCGTCTCCCCTTTCAGGAACCATAACAACTCATGGATGATGCTTTTCATGTGCACCTTCTTGGTGGTCACCAGCGGGAATCCTTCCTGCAGGTTGAACCGCATCTGGTAACCAAACAGGCTCTGCGTCCCGGTGCCGGTACGGTCGGTTTTATGGACACCGGTGTCGAGGATCCGGCGCAACAGGTCCAGGTAATTTTGCATGGGTGCAAGGTACTGAAAGGAGGCGGGAACGGGGGAACGAGTCTTGTGCTGTGTCAGCAACTTGTGGATTAGGTTCAGAAGGTTTGAATGCCCCGCCGGAAACCCCGTCACCATGGACCTGACCGGTATATTCCCCGCACCCCACGGCAAAAAAAATCCCGCCCCGGAGGGCAGGATCGGTTGAAAATATTTCAGGGCGTTACCCGTGTCGTTTAAGGCTTGTGTGCAATTGGATGTTATTCCTGGTACACGCGCAGGTAATCGACGATGTAGTACTGTGGGAAAACCGTCTGGTCATTCGGGCTGCCGGGCCAATTACCACCCACTGCCAGGTTGATTATAAAGAAGAAGTCGGCATTGAATGGATACTCTGTGCCGCCGAGCGCGAGGTCCGAACTGTTCGCAGTTGAATAGATCAACCCATCGAGTAACCACTGGATCTGGTTTTCCTTCCAGATCAGCGAGTACACATGGAACTCATCGGCCAGATTGGCTGCAATGGTATTCGTTTTCGAGAATTGGGTACTGCCTGGACCCGGACCAAAATGAAGCGTACCCACGGTTGTCCTTGGTTCATGGCCAACATTTTCCATGATATCAATTTCACCGCTGCGTGGCCAGCCGGATCCGGCATTTTCCGGTAACATCCAGAATGCAGGCCAGATGCCCTTTCCGATCGGGAGTTTGGCGCGGAAGTCTATCCGTCCGTATTTGAATTTCTTTTTACCCTGCGACAGCAGTTTACTCGAGGTATAACTTTTACCCCCGTATGATTCTTTCAGTGCACTGATGACCATATAACCATCCTGGAAAAACAGGTTGGCCGGACGGTCAGTGTACCACTCCAATTCGTTATTACCCCAGCCGCAAACATTCGGGCAGCCGTCGCCATTCTGGAAAGCCCAGTTGCCGGTGTTGATCGATGTACCATCGAAGTCATCTTTCCATACCAGGTTGTAACCTGCATATGATTCCGGTGCAGTGTAACCCACCGTGCTGAAAGTGATTCGTGTATCATCATTGCGGATGATCACGAGGGCCGTGCCTTTCAGGATAGTACCATTAACGGGACTGGAAAGAACGACTTTGAAATCTTCTTCCCCTTCGCGGAGGTCATCGGCAACTATAGTGATGGGGACTGTCTTCTCGATTTCATTTGCCGCAAAGGTCACCGCCTGGTTGCTCACAGCCGTATAATCTTCCCCCGCCTTTGCAGCCAGGTCCACGGTGGAATAATTTACCGTAACAGGCTGCGTGGTGGCAGCACTCAATTTAATCACCACATTAAAGGTGGAAGTTCCCCCGTTGCCTTCCGGCATACTGAGGTCCTGGATGGAAATGGTGGGTTTGGGAGCCGGGTTATCGTCACCACCGCCTTTACCGCAGGCAGTAAGTCCGGCCACCACTAAAGAAGCAAGCACTATATGTTTCATCGGGTTCATTTTTACAAAGATAATGGCCGTTGCTTCCTGTGCAACCGGCGCGTAGTGTTCTAATGGTGTCCTAATTACGGGAAAAAGAGGTTTAACGTTTTGTTTCAGGGAAGAATCGTCGTTTGCCTGAAACAAAACGGAGCTGGCAGACAGGATCCGGGCGCCGGAGCTTTGTCTTTTTTCAAAGGGTCAATCAGTCCTTTCCTCGGTTTCAGTTTGTGTTCGATGAGGGCCAGTCAACCCCTGTTCCTCCCTTTCAATTCCCTTTCGATCAAGGGCAATCAGCCCATCTTCCTCCGTCTCAGTTCCTTTCGATCAGGGTCAATCAGCCCTTCTTCCTCCGTTTCAGTTCCTTTTCGATCAGGGCCAGCTCCCTTCCGGTCTGTCCCTTTACCGATGTATTTTCCTGGGCCCGCCTCATCAGGTACGGGATCACATCCTCAATGGGTCCAAATGGCAGGTACTTACTGACACTGAATCCGGCGTGGGCAAGGTTAAATGTAATATTATCACTCATGCCGTACAACTGGCTGAAATGGATATGCGGGTGGTTGGCAGCGATGCCCTTCTGCCCGATCAGCTGTGCGGCAAGCAGGTTGCTGTGTTCGTTGTGCGACGCAACGATCAGCGCAATGCGGTCGAGATGCGTGATACAGAACTCCACTCCCTCATTGTAGTCGCGGTCACTGCTGGCTTTATCGGGCTGTATGGGTGAAGGCTGGTTATGTTCTTCCGCATACCTCCGTTCCTTTTCCATGTAGGCGCCCCTTACCAGCTTGGCCCCCAGGATAAAATTGCGCGATACGGCCGCTTCGTGCGAATCTTTCAGGAATTTCAGGCGGTCGTGCCGGTAGTGCTGGATCGTATTATAGACCACACATTTTTCCTTGTTGAAGGTGTCCATCATCAGGATCGTGAGCGCATCGACCGGATCCTGGATCCAGGTCTCTTCCGCATCCACCAGCACCCCTATATTTTTTGAAGCAGCCGTTTCGCAGATCCGCATCATGCGGTGCCGCACACGGTGCCATTCTTCTTTTTCTTCCGGCGAAAGTTCATCGACCGACCGGAGGAACCGCTTCATGAGCGTTTCAGTACCGGACGACATCATCCGGTCCAGTTTTTCCAGCAGGCTGAAACGCGCAAAGCCAGTCACCTTGATACTCATGAATGGAATGTTCGGCTGCGAGGAGGCATAATCGATTACCCGGATAAATTCATCGGTGGAATGGTCAAATCCTTTTTCCCCGTCATCACCCCCTTCCACCCCATAGTCGAGGATCACCTTAACGTTATACTCACCGAGTTTACGCGCAACCACGGCGGTCTGCGCCAGCGTTTCCCCGCCAACAAACTGCTGGAAGATGGTCTGGCGGATGAGGCCTTTCACGGGCAGTCCGACCCGGATAGCCCATGGTGTAATCCGCGTGCCGATTTTCACCATCCACGCCTGGCCCATTGCGGAAAAAAGGAAACGGGCTTTTTTCAGATCCTTGTTGCCCTTGTATTCAAATGCAAACTCGGTGTTGTCGAATGATATAACCGGATGGGATTCCATGAGCATCATTAATATTCGCGAATAATTTTTTATGGGCGGTGGCATCAGCCGGTAATCACGCCTTCGTCAGTGCAAATTTATCGGGTCCCAGATAAGTGATGAGCACCTTGAATGTGTCACCTTCTTTATCGGTTGTCTCCTCGCCCTTTTTCAGGGCCAGTTTACCCTGCATACGAACTTCGGGGAGGTTCACATACACGGCATGTGGTGAAATGCGAAGCACCTCGGCAGTCAGTTCTTTTTTCTCCTCGTAAAACTTCATCGCCTTGGTATAACCAGGTATAAACTTACGATCAAGCAGCACGGCGCTTACCTTTTCCGGATTGCTGATATTTTCCAGGCGGAAGTACATGGGATCATTGATGGCATTGAGCGGCGGACGCAGTTCCCAGGCCGACAGGCGCAGGGGGAAAAAATGGTAGCTGCCAATTTCCTTGATAAAATAATCATCGCCCACCATTTTGAGGTAGCCGGCAAATTCGTTGTCAACGCTCGCTTTATGCAGCAGGTTGCTGTAGGAATTGTTATACAGGAATTTGATCCTGTCGGCTGTCATCTTATCCCCGCGGACCGATCGCACCAGGTCAAAAGTTACCTGGTCACCTTCCCGGAAATAATGGAAATCCGTAATCTCCTTTTCATCTTTCAGTTTCTGCTGCGCTTCTTCCTTGATAGTGCCATTGACGGATTTCTTCTTACCGTTATGCACATAATCGATAGTGATAAATTTCTTATCATACTGCACAAAACTAACCTCGCCTTGTAATCGTGTATCGGACATTTTCTTGTTTGTAATTTAACTCATGAACAGTGCCTTCAGCTCCTTTGCATCATCGGGTTTCATCTTGCCACCAAGGATCAGGCGGATCTGCCGGCGGCGAAGGGCCCCTTCATATAATTTCTGCTCCTCTTCCGTTACGGTTTCAAGAGCGGGCACGGCCTGTGGTTTGTTGTTATCATCGAGCGACACAAACGTATAATACGCCTCGTTGCTTTTGTATTTGTGACGTTTCTTCAGGTCTTCGCCCCATACTTTCATGTGCACTTCCATGGAACTGGTAAACGCACGGGTCACCTTGGCTTCAATGTGTACGGCGTTTCCGAGTTTGATCGGATTTTCGAAGGAAATATTATCAACCGAGGCAGTAACGACCGGTGCGTTGCAATGCCGCTGGGCAGAGAGCGCTGCGGCAATATCCATCCAGTACATGAGGCGGCCCCCCATCAGGTTGCCGAATACGTTGGTGTCATTGGGCAGCACCAGTTCGGTCATGATGATCAGGCTCTCCGTAGATTTCTTAGTAACCATTCCTCGTTTTTTTTATAAAGATACAATTGCCCGGGGCGTTTGCCCGACTGTTTCTATGAACTCTTAACAGCTTCTCAGCGAAACACTGCCTCACTTTTTACCCGGCCTGTGCCTGTGAAACACCATTATTGCTTTCAGGGTGGACTGCCCGCCCGTTTACTCCACCTCTTTCTGTTTGACTACCACCAGGTCCGCCACCTCCACCTGCATGGGGAGCAGGCCGATTTTGACCACGGCGCGTTTGCCGCGTAATTCCATGACCTGTCCCACCTGGTGATTGCGTTTCATTTTTACCTGGTCGCCAACCTTGATCTCCCCCCCGATTTCCTTAAACTTTGAATCAATCTTCTGCTGCATTTTGCTGGCAACCTTCTTTTCATTCTTTTTAAACAGGAGCGCCTCCATTTCTTTGATGACCTTGTTCTTGTTGTCACTCTTCCGCCACTCCACCAGCATCTGTTTAAGGTTGCGTTCCATGTCTTTCAGGTAAGCAATGCGATCTTCCGCAATCTTGTTCTGCTCGCGCAGCACTTCCACCTGTTGCCGGTGCCGCTCTTTATCCATTACCTTCTCCATCTCTTTTTTTAGCCGTTCGTTTTCCTTCAGCGAATGGTTCAGGTCTTTTTCTTTTTTCTCCAGGTCACGCAGGTCCTGTTCGGTCCGGTTCAGCAATTTATCGAGCCGGAACTGGTCTTCATCCACCAGTTCGCGTGCCCGTTTGATCAGGCTTTTTTCCAGCCCGATCCGTTCTGCAATGGCAAACGTATACGAGCTGCCGGGTTTGCCCACCAGCAATTTGTATTGTGGCTGCAGGTTTTTTTCATCAAAGGCCATGGCACCATTAAGGATGCCCGATGTTTTACCCGCCATCACTTTCAGGTTGAGGTAATGGGTGGTCACTATGCCAATAGCATGTTTGCGCGCCAGTTCCTGCAGGATCACTTCGGCAAATGCGCCACCGAGATTGGGGTCACTCCCGCTGCCGAGTTCGTCGATAAAGAACAGGGTGCGACCGTTTGCAAACTCCATGAAGTGTTTCATGTGCAGCAGGTGGCTGCTGTAGGTACTCAATTCGAATTCGAGCGACTGTGTGTCGCCGATATGGATCATCAGTTGTTTGAAAATCCCAAACTCGGAGGAAGGATGTACCGGCACCAGCAGGCCACTTTGCACCATCATCTGCAGCAGCCCGATTGTTTTCATGGTAACCGTTTTACCTCCAGCGTTCGGGCCGCTGATTACAAGGATGCGCTGCGATTCGTCGAGGGTCAGGTTGACCGGTATGGTCGGTTTCGCGCTGCGTTGATTATATAAATACAGCAGCGGGTGGTATGCCTGTACCAGGTGTACCCGCGCCTTGTCGCTTACCAGGGGAAATTCGCCTTTGATATCAGAAGCAAATTTTGCCTTGGCGCGAATAAAATCATAGTCACCCACGATGGAATGATACACCACCAGCAACGAGGAATACGAAGACAGGCGGCCGGTCAGTTCCCGCAGGATGCGGTGAACTTCCTTTCGTTCTTCATTTTCCAGTTCGTGCACGCGGTTATTGAGTTCGATGGTTTCTTCCGGTTCAACGAAGGCCGTTTTGCGGCTGTCGCTTTCACCGTGAAGGATTCCTTTGACGGTACGTTTCTGCTCGGCCATTACGGCAAGCACACGTCGGCCGCTCATGAAACTTTCCTCGATCTCGGCCAGGTAACCCTGTTTGTTGAGCCGTGCCACGATCTTTTCAAATACCCGGCGCAGTTCGTTCCTTTTTTTGTAGAGGTTGCTCCGGATATCGCGCAGGTCTTCCGATGCATTGTCTTTTACCTGTCCCGATTCATCCAGCACGGCATCGATCAGTTGCATGATCGCTTTTTCATAAACGGTATGTTCGATCACTTTTGCAAGGGCAGGATAGGCTTCCTTCCGTTCACGGTCGAACCACCGGAATATGCGTTCAATACTTTCGGCAAGCTTGCGGATCTGCATAAACTGCTCGCCGTCGAGCACGGCACCGGGTATGCCCAGCAATTTCAGCTCGCGCGCCAGGTTAAGGATATAATCGTTCGGGAAATAAATGCTGTTGATGACCAGTTGCCTGAACTCATGGCTCTGGCGCAGTTCAGTTTCGATAAAATCCTTACGGGTATGGATCCTCAGTTCCCGCGCACGCGTCTGGGCGTGATCGGTCTGGCAATGGTTCGCCAGCAGGGTTTTGACTTTATCAAATTCAAGTTGTGAATACGCTGACTCGGGAAATAACTTCATGATTCTCTTCCAATCTCTTTTTAGACGGGCAAATTTCGGAAAAATGTGGGGGATTACAGGAATTATAAAGCCCCCGTCAACCTTTCCGGACCGTAAAATGTTAATGTTCATTGAATCTGCGTAAAATGGAGGCAGCCGGCCAATCGCCGCGGCACCGGAAAACGTAGATTGTCCTAAATTGACCAAATGAAAAAAATTACCCGCAGGTCTGCCAGCCTGGGTCTGGCCACCTGCCTCATCAGCCTGACAAGCCTGGTTTCCTGTGCTCAGAAAACAATGAACGAAAAAATGACGACTACTACTGAAACTGCTGCCGTAAATACGACAGCCGCGAATACCCCGGGTACCGAAACCGCCACGTTTGCAAATGGTTGCTTCTGGTGTACCGAAGCCATCTTTGAAGAACTCGATGGCGTTATCAGCGCCACCTCCGGTTACACGGACGGAACGGTGGCAAATCCGACGTACAAGGAAGTTAGCACCGGCGAGACCGGCCACGCGGAAGCGCTGGAGATCGTATACGACCCGAAAAAAATCAGCTTTGATGAATTGCTCGAAGTATTCTGGGAAACGCACGACCCGACTACGCTAAACCGCCAGGGTGCTGATGTTGGCACCCAATACCGCAGTGGCATATATTACCACAACGCGGAGCAGAAGGAAAAAGCCGAACGCTATAAAGCGGAGCTGGACAAAAGCGGTGCATTCAACAACCCGATTGTAACGGAGATCAAGCCCTATACGAAATTCTATGCGGCGGAAGATTACCACCAGCAATACTTTGAGAATAATGAGAACCAGAATCCGTACTGCAAGATTGTGATCCGGCCCAAACTCGATAAATTCCGTAAGGTTTTTAAGGATAAACTGAAACACTGATTCGCGTCCTGATAATTTTCAAGCCGTCCGACTAACCATCGCGACGGCTTTTTACTGGTCGAGCCTTGCCCGCCGCAGCTCCAGCAAATTCAGCCCGTTGGGCCGGAAACCCTTTACCCCCGGCTGTACCAGGCGGATCACCTGGTCATACCACAACGGCACCACCGGTGCATCATCGATCATTACCTGGTCTGCCCGCCGGTACCATTCATAGCGGAGGGAGTCATTCGTTTCGCGAAGGGCCCGCTCAAAGTATTCGTCAAAGACCTTGCTTTTATACCTTGTGTAATTGGGCGGCGCAGGGTTCCTGGAATAAAAGACCGATAAATAATTTTCAGCATCGGGGTAGTCAGCAATCCACGATCCACGGAAAAATAACGCGGTGGAGTTTGCCGTCATCTGCAACAGTAATGATTTCTGTACCGTCTCCACCTGCACCGGAATGCCAATTTCACCCAGTTGTTTGGAGATGAAGTCAGCCATATCCGCATAGATGGCAATGGTGGTCAGTTTAATTGGCTCCAGGCCGGCGCCGTTGGGGAAACCAGCCTTGGCCAGCAGCTGACGGCTTTTCACCGGATCATAATGATACCCCTTCACTTTCGACGAATCAAAAGAGGGTAATCCCGCCGGCACAAAACCAGATTCGGCCGGAGTGCCGAGTGAGTTCCTTAAATAAAGGATCATCTTACGGCGGTCGAACCCATAGTTGATGGCCTGGCGGACGAGTTTTTGTTTCAGTGGCGACTGTTTCAGCAACGGATTGGACGAGTCGACGAGGATGCCAAGATATTCGGTGTTGAGATACGGGTTCAGTTGCAGCACTACCTTACCTGTCCACTCTTTACGAAGGGATCCGCGTTTGTTCAGCACCTCGTCCTTGAAAGACGATTCAATGTCATTTATAAACTCCAGTTTGCCCTGCCGGAACAACAGGAATTCCGTTGCCTTGCTGTCAAAAAAGCTAACCTGGATTCCCGCCAGGTAAGGCAGGTGGTTGCCCGCACTGTCGGTTTCAAAATAGTTTTCATTTTTCCCCATCACCATCGACTGGCCTTCTTCCCACGCCACCAGCCGGAAGGGACCCGTACCTACGGGGTGACGCCGGAAATCGGCTCCATATTTTTCCACGGCTTCCCTCGCTACCACTGAACAGTACTGCATGGAAAGTATGCCAAGGATAGGGTTGTAGGGACTTGCCAGGCTTACCCGGACCGTGCTGTCATCGACCGCCACAAAGGGATCCTCCGCACTCACCTTATCATTAAAAATCCAGGCACCGGGACTTGCCACACGTGCATCCTGTATGCGGGAGAGACTGTACACCACATCCGCGGCAACCATTTTGCGCCCTTTTCCATCATGGAAGCAGGCATCGTCATGGAAATAAACATCATTGCGCAGGTGGAAAGTATAGTGCAGGCGGTCATCAGAAATTTCCCACCAAACAGCCAGTGACGGAACCAGGTGCAGGCTGTCGTCCACCTGCACCAGCGTGTTGTACAACTGGTGCACCGGCCACATCACCGACTGGTTTTTGGCAAATGCGGGATCGAGCGAGGCAATCCCCGTGATTTCATTGTAGTGGAACACCTGGTTGTTCGTTTTTTCCCGCCCATTACCACAGGATACCAGCAGCATACAACAGGAAATTACCAGGATCCATCCGTTTGTTTTAGCACCCATAATCTGACCCGATCAACTAAATTTACAATTCAATTCAAACCCCGACTTTTGAAATACTTCCTGCAAACTACTACAATACTTTTATTGCTCTGCGCCAGCCAGGCTGTACACGCACAGGCCAGCCACCAGGACTCCCTGCGCGGCAGTCCCAACAGTGAACGCAGCTGGTGGGATGTACAGCACTATGACCTCAGCGTTTCAGTTGATATTGCGGCCAGGACCATCAAAGGTGTAAACCGGATGACCTATAAAATTACCGGCGAACCGGGGAAGACCATGCAACTGGACCTGCAGGATCCAATGGAAATTACAAAGATCAGTTTTGCTGACAATAAGGTCCTGTTATCACTTCCCTTCGAACGGGAAGGCAATGTATATCATGTCGACATGTCGGCGATCATGAAGTCCGGCAAAAACCCGAAAACCATCAGCATCGAATTCAGCGGTAAACCGCGTACCGCAGTTAATCCGCCGTGGGATGGCGGCTGGATTTTTAAAAAAGATGAAAAGGGCCGTCCGTGGGTCAGTGTGGCGTGCCAGGGGCTTGGTGCCAGCGTGTGGTATCCATGCAAGGACTACCAGGGTGATGAACCGGATAAGGGTGCCAGCATAAGCATCGATGTACCCGATACGCTGGTGGCGGTCGCCAATGGCAGGCAGAGCGGCAAAATGCTGAAACGTAATGGCCGCGCGGTGTACACATGGGCCGTACGTAATCCCATCAATAATTATAACATCATTCCTTACATCGGGAAGTATGTTTCATTCGGTGAAAACTTTAAAGGGGCAAAAGGGAACCTGCGATGTGAGTACTGGGTACTCGACTATGACCTGGAAAAAGCAAAGAAACAATTCGGACGGGATGTAAAACGGATGCTTACCTGTTTTGAGGACTGGTTTGGCCCCTACCCTTTTTATGAGGACACTTACAAACTGGTAGAAGCCCCGCATCTGGGGATGGAACACCAGAGCGCTGTTGCCTATGGCAACAAGTTCCGCGATGGGTACCTCGGCCGTGATCTTTCCGGCTCGGGCTGGGGCAAGGACTGGGACTATATCATCGTGCACGAAAGCGGACATGAATGGTTCGGGAATAACATCACTACAAAAGATATCGCTGATATGTGGGTACACGAGGGTTTCACCACTTATTCGGAAGTAGTGTTCACGGAATGTGTGCATGGACTGGCTGCTGCCAATGAATATGTACAGGGCCTGCGCAGGAATATCACGAACGACCGGGCCATTATCGGAGAGTACGGGGTGAATCACGAGGGTGGCCAGGATATGTATTACAAAGGTGCCAACCTCATCCATATCATCCGCCAGCTGATAAAAGATGATGCGAAATTCAAAGCGCTGCTGCGGGGGCTGAATCAACAATTTTACCACCAGACGGTCACTTCTGCCCAGGTGGAAGCATATATCATCACTAAGACCGGGCTTGACCTGTCAAAACTGTTTGACCAGTACCTGCGGGATACGCGCATACCAGTGCTGGAATACCGCATTGTCGGGATGAATCTTTCTTATCGCTGGACCGGCACCGTTCCTGGGTTCAACATGCCGGTCAAAGTATGGATCGGTGAAGAACCCCAGTGGATCAGCCCTTCGGGCGAATGGCAGACAGTCATACTGACCCACGAGTCCACCGAGCGCATACTGAAAGCAGACCCCAATTTTTATATCAGAACGAGCCAGGTTAACTAGCAGGCAAACGGTTTGCGGATTGACCATTATCTTTATCGAATGAGCATCAGGCGGCAGAGCATCATTTCATCGCTGGTCATTTACATTGGTTTTGCAGTCGGACTGCTGAATACCTATTTTTTCACGACCGACAGTCTCGCGGGACAGCCCCTGTTCACCACCACAGAATATGGGCTCACCGGTATTTTCGTTGCCATTGCTACCATGATGCTGGCATTTGCCAACCTTGCCATGCCAACCTACATCTGGAAGTTTTACCACTACTATGATGACTTCCTGCCGCCGAGGAAAAACGATATGATTACCTGGGCACTGGTAGTCAGTACCATTGGTTTTGTATTGGTACTGGTGGTAGGCTGGATCCTGCGTGACCTCGTAATCCGCAAATTCGGGGCTAAGTCCCCTGAACTGCTTTCTTACTATTACTGGATATTCCCGATGGGTCTCGGGCTTACCATTTTTGCCGTGCTGGAGGCGTATGCCTGGAACCTGGGCAAACCGGTGCTGACCAATTTCCTGAAGGAAATCCAGTGGCGAGTGCTGGTTACCATTCTCATTGTCCTGTTCGCGGTTAAGATTATTCCCACATTCGATCTGTTCATCAAGCTGTATGCCTTTACTCATCTCGGTATTGCGCTTACACTGTTCCTGTACCTGTGGTACAAAGGGAAGATCCACCTGACGTTTAAGATCAGCAAGGTGTCCCGCCGTTATTTCCGGAAAATAGCCATGCTGTGCTCCTTTGTGTATGCCAGCACCATCATCTTCACCTTGTCGCAGGTGTTCGACACTATCGTGATTGCCGCATACGGAGGTATTGACCAGGCGGGGATCTTTACCCTTGCCACGCTCATGACCAGTGTGATCCATGCGCCGCAACGCGGTGTAGTGGCGGCGGCGGTACCCCACCTTTCGAGGGCATGGAAGGATAAAAATATCACACAGATCCAGCGGATCTACCAGCGGTCGTCTATCAACCTGCTCATTTTCGCATCAGGGATCTTTGTACTGATTGCACTCAACTATACGCAGGCCATCATTACACTGAACCTCAAAGAGGATTACCTGCTTGGTTTCAATGCGTTCCTCGTGCTTGGTATCACCCGGGTGATTGACCTCGGCACCGGTGTCAATTCCGAAATCATTGCCACATCCAACTTCTGGCGTTTCCAGCTGATCAGTGGCGTAGTATTGCTGGTGTTGATGATTCCGCTCACCATCTTCCTGACAAAAACCTATAACATCCTTGGCCCGGCCATTGCCGGATTCATTGCCATTTCCGTGTACAATTCCATGCGGATCATTTTCCTTTGGAAAAAATATAAATTATTCCCTTTTACGGACCGCTCACTCTATGCGGTAATCACGGCGATAGCCTGCTGGGCAGCCTGTCATTACGCATTCCTGCAGGTTTCGGGCTGGAGCGGTATGATCGGGCGGAGTGTAATGTTTGTGGTGCTGTATGGAGGATTGAATGTATGGTTCCGGCTTTCGCCCGACATCCACCCCGTGGTTGCGACCATTCTTAAAAAAACAGGATTGAGGAAAAGATCAGAAAGCTAGTTTAGCCTCAGGTTTAGTCACCCGTCCGGCCCCGATAAATCGTTTGAGATAATAAGGATCGAAGAGATCACTTACCGTTACACCCTGCGAGGAAGAAGCGTGGGCAAACTTGTTATTGCGCAAGTAGATGCCTACATGCGACACGCCGCCGGTTGTATTAAAGAAAACCAGGTCACCTTCTTTCAGTTCAGTCGAAGAGATTTTTTCACAGTTGCGGTATTGTTCCCTGGCAGTCCTTGGAAGCGCGAGTGCATAGGTCGATAAACAGACCGCCTGTACAAAGGCGGAACAATCGATCCCGGTTTTGCCAGTTCCGCCCATGCGGTAACGTGTGCCATACCATTCATCGACCGATTCAAGCAGCCGGGTATCATCCAGGTCTTCCACTTCGGTATTCAGCAATACGGCATACTTGAACTGGAGGGCCGAGGCCTTTTCCACATTTGAACTGCGGTTCATATAAAGGCTGATGTCCGAGGCAGAAGCCGACGGACCGGCATTGCGGCTGGTACGGGAAGACGTGTTGGAGGTAACGGTACCTTCCGGGGCAACAGAAATATCATCAAGGAAACGGAGGTCTTTTTTGGCGGGTTCTTTTTTCGCGGTGTAGGTTTCGGCCACCGCATTGCCAGGTGTTGGGTGCGACGCCCTGCCGGGAGCCTGCTTAAGTGTGGCGCAGCTGGCCAACAGGAAAATCAGCGAAAGGGCTGGAAGAAATTTTTTTATCATCAAAGCCTGTTTTAAAAGGTTTTTCCGCCTGGTCAAAAACCGTGCAAAAGATTAGGATAAGTTTGTTTCAGACGATCCGCTTTTAAACGAAATTTGTTCAGCTGTATTGCCCCGTCTCGAAACACTGGAACCATGGGTAGGGTTGGCCAATATAAGACTTAATCCTTACGCAGCTCCCGTTTTGAACACTGGCAACTTATTTACTATGCGTATATACCTGATTTTCATTACATGTTTTTTGGCGGGCTGCGGTTCATTTCGCAGCAAGGCTCCTGAGTTGGTGAAATCCAGCAACGTAGTTGTGTATAAGTCGCAGCAGGTGCCAGCATACGGAACGGAGCCAGGTAAGAAAGACACAGCGGCCACAGATCCGGTCTACACCTCCCTGAAATACTACGCGACCGAACTCCTGAAGGCAGCTCCCGGTACCAAATCGGTCCTTTTTAATGAAGCGGGTACCAGCCTGTTCGCCATGAACCTCGAAGGCATGAGCGTATACCAGTTTGACCAGGGTTCCCGGAAGGTAGTCCGGCAGTTCCGGTTCAAGCCCACTAAAGGCACTGGGTGGGACTATGAAACGGACAAGCCAATATCCTCATTCGAGGAAAAACCAGTCGAAGCCTGTTTCAGCCACGATGACCGCATTCTCTGGGTTTCGCTTCATAACGCCGGGGGCATTGTTCCACTGCCGGTCGATAGTTCGTTCCATATACCACAAGACCGCCAGGCTGAAGGGCAGGAACTTAAAAAAGTATACATCACAGGCATCGACGCGGGCAGCGACAGTCTAAATGTTCCCCTCATCGAAACAGGGAAAACCCCCAAGATCATCAGCCGTACGGCTGATAGCCGTTACCTGCTGGTCAGCAACTGGCATTCGTACAACGTGAGTGTGCTGGAGACAGATACCCTGCAATGGCCCTATGCAAAACTGGTTACCAATATACCGGTATCGTCCATTCCCCGGGGTATAGTGGTCGACGACCAAACTAATAAATCATACGTGGCCATCATGGGTGGTGCAACCATCGACGTGATCGACAATAACAACTGGAAAAAGCAAGATCCCATCCAGGTAGCCTCCAACCCCAGGCATATCGTGATGGACAGCTCCGGACATATTTTTGTTTCCTATAATAAGCTGGCAAAGATTGCGTGCCTGGATGCGGCCACCGGAAAAACGCTGTTCACCGCAGCAACCTCCGCCCAACCCCGCACCATCATCCTGTCAGATAATAAAAAATTCCTCTTCGTTACCTGCTACAGCAGTGATAAAGTGGAAGTTTATAAAATAAACGACGACAGCTTTACAAAGCTGACCTCCCTGCCCTGCAAAGGTCATCCCGTAGGCGTCGACCTTTTTGAAAACGATTCTGAACTTGAAGCCTGGGTTTGCAGTTATACTACCGGAAGCATCAGCGTATTCAGGTTCAAAAAACAATAACCAGTAACCAGGTGGCCATCACCACCAGGGACCCGGATTAATTATGAAATTCTCACATCTTCACGTACATACCCAGTTCTCCCTGCTCGACGGTGCCGCATCGATCCAGAACCTGTATAAAAAAGCAATTGCCGATGGTATGCCCGCGCTGGCTATCAGTGACCATGGCAATATGTTCGGGGCTTTTGAATTTGTGGCAGAAGCATATAAACACAAAAACCCGGATGGCTCACTGAAAGTTAAACCGGTAGTCGGCTGCGAATTTTATATCACGGCCAACCGGCACCAGAAAACGTTTACCAAGGAACAAAAGGATTCCCGGCAGCACCAGATCCTGCTGGCTAAAAATGAACAGGGCTATAAAAACCTGGTCAAGCTGACGTCGCTGGGTTATATCGAAGGACTGTACAGCAAATACCCGCGGATTGATAAGGAACTGATCCTGAAATACCATGAAGGCCTGATCGCAACCACGTGTTGCCTCGGGGCATCCGTTCCGCAGGCCATTCTCAAAAAAGGCGAGGCAGAAGGGGAAAATGAATTCAAATGGTGGCTGAATATTTTCCAGGATGATTTTTACGTGGAACTGCAGCGCCACGGAATGGCGGAGCAGGACAAGGTCAACCTGGTCCTGGTCAAACTCGCGAAAAAATACAACGTAAAGATTATTGCCAGCAATGACTCACATTATGTAGACCAGAGTGATTTCAACGCGCACGATATCCTGCTTTGTATCAATACGGGTGAAAAGGTAACCACGCCCGCTTTAAGGGATTTCTCCGATGATGACATCAATGTAAAGGATAAACGTTTTGCCTTCCCGAATGACCAGTTTTATTTCAAGACCACGGAAGAAATGTCAAAGGTCTTCAGTGACCTGCCCGAAGCCATTGACAATACCAACGAGATCGTTGGCAAGATCGACCTGCTGAACCTTAAACGGGATATCCTCCTTCCCTTTTTCCAGGTGCCTTCCAATTTCACTTCACAGGATGAGTACCTCGAACACCTGACATGGGAAGGGGCCAAAAAACGATACAGTGAAATCACACCCGAGATCGATGAGCGGCTTCGGTTTGAATTGTTCACCATCCGCACCATGGGTTTTGCCGGATACTTCCTCATTGTGTCCGACTTTATCAAGGCAGGGCGCGATATAGGTGTATTCATCGGGCCTGGCCGCGGCTCTGCCGCAGGATCGGTGGTGGCTTATTGTACGGGCATTACCAATATTGACCCCATCAAATATAACCTCCTCTTTGAGAGGTTTCTGAACCCCGACCGTAAATCGATGCCGGATATCGATACGGACTTCGATGATGAGGGCCGGCAGAAAGTGATCGACTATGTAGTGGGAAAATACGGAAAGAACCAGGTGGCACAGATCATTACCTACGGTACCATGGCTGCGAAAATGAGCATCAAGGATGTCGCACGGGTAATGGACCTGCCACTTGCCGAATCGAATATACTGGCCAAGATGGTCCCTGACCGGCCAGGCATCGAACTTCGCCGCGTGCTTCACGCTCCGCTGAGAACAAAGGATGGTGAAAAATCGCTCGAAGAAAAAGACGGTCTGGGTGCCGATGACCTGGAAAGTGTGAAACGGATCCGTGAAGTATATAACCAGGAAAATACCCTTGCCGGACGGGTACTGCATGAAGCGGAACGACTGGAGGGATCTGTCCGCAACACCGGTATACATGCGGCGGGCATTATCATTGCGCCGTGTGACCTGACCGACCTGTTACCGGTAGCCATTGCAAAGGACTCGCCGTTATGGGTGACCCAGATTGAAGGGAACGTGATCGAGGAAGCGGGTGTAATCAAGATGGACTTCCTGGGCCTGAAAACACTGACCATTATCAAGAATGCGCTGCGGCTGATTAAACAGAATCATGGCGTAACCATCGATATTGATGAGATACCGCTGGATGATGAAAAGACTTTTGAGTTATACCAGCAGGCAGCAACTATCGGTACGTTCCAATTTGAAAGCCCTGGCATGCAGAAATACCTGCGCGAACTGAAGCCGGATAAATTTGGTGACCTCATTGCGATGAACGCCCTGTACCGTCCGGGTCCTATCGCCTACATCCCTAACTACATCGACCGTAAACACGGAAAGGAAGCCATTACGTATGACCTTCCTGAAATGGCCGAATACCTGGAAGAAACCTACGGCATTACCGTGTACCAGGAACAGGTAATGCTGCTGGCGCAGAAGCTGGCCGGCTTCAGTAAGGGCGACGCCGACGTACTGAGGAAGGCGATGGGGAAAAAACAAAAGTCAGTCCTCGATAAAATGAAGTCACAGTTTATCAACGGGGCAACAGCCAAAGGCCTCGCCGCTGATAAACTGGAAAAGATCTGGACCGACTGGGAAGCATTTGCGCAGTACGCATTCAATAAAAGCCACTCTACCTGTTATGCCTACGTAGCCTACCAGACAGCCTACCTGAAAGCGCACTATCCGGGCGAATACATGTCTGCCGTACTCAACAACGCCGGCTCAATTGATAAGGTCACGTTCTTCATGGAAGAATGTAAAAGGATGGGCATTAAAGTGCTCGGCCCTGATATCAATGAATCACTCGCCGGTTTTGCTGTAAACAAAAACGGCGAAATCCGTTTTGGTATGGGACAGTTGAAAGGTGTGGGTGAAGCAGCGGTGGAAAATATTATTGCAGAGCGGGAGAAAGGTGGAAATTTTACCAGCATATTTGATTTCATCAAAAGGACATCAAACAAAAGTGTCAATAAGAAAACACTGGAGAACCTGGCTTATGCAGGAACCTTCGACTGTTACACTGACCTCCACCGTGCCCAGTATTTTAACATCCCCTCCGGTGAAACCGCTACCGGCCTGGAACGCATCATCAAATATGGCCAGGTGACAACGGCCCAGAATGCGGCCGGTTCACATACATTGTTTGGTGACCTGCAGGTGGATATGGAAATACCTACACCACGGATTCCGGAATGCACGCAATGGTCGCTGACCGAACAACTCAATTTCGAGAAGGACGTAACGGGCATGTTCCTGAGCGGGCATCCGCTGGACCACTATCGTTTTGAAATGAAACATTACGGGGTCACTGCCATTGCCGACTTCAATGAATTCCGCGATACCATGAAGATGCAATCCAACCAGGGCCGCTTATTCCGGCTCATTGCACTCATCACCATCGCTGACCACCGAAGCGCACAGAACGGTAACAAGTACGGGCGCTTTACCCTGGAAGATTATAGCGGTAAAACGGAGATTTCGATCTTCCGCGAGGAATACCTCCGCCTGTCACCGTTACTAACCCTGGGCACTGCGGTATTTGTCACCGGGCAGTTTCGTCCAAGGTATAACAAGGAAGAGTTTGAGTTCAGGATCCAGACCGTTTCACTCGCAGAAACATTGAAAAAAACGCTGACCAAACAGATCAATATTGATATCCATCCTGAAAAGCTGACCAGGGAAATGATTGATTTTGTAGAAAAGAATATGCGGATGAACCGGGGCGGGCAAACAGGTTTGCGTTTCAGTCTCACCGAACCAAGGGAGCGGATGCGGATCATCCTGACAACCGGTACTAATAGTTTTGAAATGAATGATGATTTTATCGAGTTCCTGGAAGAGAAACCAGAGCTGGATGTACAGGTGGTGCTGGCGTAAGCTGATGTTGTGCCGGAATTTTCCGGGCATGTGAAATAACCGGTCACAGAACCTGAGAGAATCCTGATGTCAGGATCGATCGAATGGAGCAATGAAAGGACGCGTATTGACAGGGAAGACTTAAGGAAAACAAAAATGTTCAAATGGATTAAAAGGCTGTTTGTTAAGTAGTTGGCAATGTAAAACGAGTGAACTGATCAACTTTTCAACCAAAGCTGCCATTTTTTACACAACTTTCTGCCAACTATACCTGTTATCCATATCGGTCTTAAATTTGCAACCCGGACGATGTACAATTCAAACAACTAAACTTAAATTAATATAAAATGGCAAAAGAATTCAACGACGCAAATTTCCAGACGGATGTACTGGAGGCAGATAAACTGACCGTAATTGATTTCTGGGCTGAATGGTGCGGACCTTGCCGCGCAATAGGACCAGTTATCGAAGAGCTCTCCAAAGAGTATGATGGTAAGGTGAACATCGGGAAAGTAAACGTAGACAACAACCCACAGGTTTCTATGAACTATGGTATTACTTCCATCCCGGCTATCCTGTTCATTAAAGGCGGACAGGTAGTTGACAAGCTGGTTGGTGCACAACCAAAAGGTAACTTTGTAAAGAAGATCGAAGCGCACATCTAAGCGGTTCGTTTAAAATAAAACGGAAAACCCTTCCGGCGTAAGCCTGGAAGGGTTTTTTTATGGTCATCGCGGAGACAAGCCTGGTGATCCTACTCCACCGGCAACACAGGCTCTACATTCTTTGCCGGCTCGTTGGGATAATGTTTATACCTGAACATGACCAGGAACAGGAGGGCAACAAACAATGCGTAAGCTGCAAAGGTCATCCAGATCTCAAACCACTCTTTATTGCCGTTTGCATCAAGGAAATAATTCTGGATCAGCCATCCGCTCACCGAACTTCCGATCACTGCCCCTACTCCGTTGGTCATCATCATGAACAGGCCCTGTGCACTGGCACGGATAGTCGGCGTTGTTTCATTCTCGACAAAAAGAGACCCCGAGATATTAAAAAAGTCAAAAGCCATTCCATATACAATACAGGAAAGGATGATCATCCAGAGGCCCGAGCCCGGGTCCCCGTAAGCAAACAGGCCGAACCGAAGCACCCAGGCAACCATACTCATCAGCATTACCTGTTTAATGCCGAACCGTTTCAGGAAAAACGGGATGGCAAGGATAAACAGCGTTTCAGAAATCTGGGAAATGGAAATGATGATGGCTGAATGTTTCACCACAAACAGGTCTTTATACGCAGGGTTTGATTCAAAGTCGTGCAGGAAGGTAGTACCATAGGCATTGGTCAGCTGCAAGGCAGCACCAAGCAGCATGGCAAAGAAAAAGAACACCGCCATCTTCCGTTGTTTGAAAAGGGTAAAAGCCTGCAACCCCATCTGTGAAACAAAGGTGCCGGTTGGCTGGTTGCTGGAAGGAGGCGGGCATTTCGGAAGTGTAAATGCATAGAACCCCAGGAACAGGGAGGCTGCGCCTGCAAGGTAAAACTGGTTGGGCGAGGTTTCAAAACCAAGCAGGCTTACTGCCCATTCTGCCACGATAAAACCGACCGTTCCCCAAACCCGGATCGGTGGATATGATTTAACCACATCCTGTCCCCCTTTTTTAAGTGCGGTATAAGCGACTGTAATAGCCAGAGCCAGGGTGGGCATATAAAAGATCATATTCAGGAACATTACCCAGAAAAATGTTTTCGGAGTGCTGATCGACGGAAGTACAAACAGGCACAGCGCGCCGCCGATATGCAGGATGCCGTACAGTTTTTCGGCGTTGATTTTCCGGTCGGCCAGGATTCCCATCAGTGCCGGCATAAACAGCGAGGCCAGGCCCATGGTGGAGAAGATAATGCCGAAGTCGGTATTGTCCCAGTTTTTGTACTGGAACCAGAAACTACCAATTGTGATAAGCCAGGCACCCCATATAAAAAACTGGAGGAAACCCATTATAATCAGCCTCAACTTTATGCTCATTCCGGTTGTTTTAATGATCGATCATGCAGACGGCTCAAGATAGTATTTTAATGCCTTCCGGCCACGCGTGTTAAGGAATGATCGTACATTTGCAACGGAAAAACAGCCCCCATGTCCACACCCAAATCACCTATCGTACAGCAACTTCCCCTCGATGCCCAACTGGCAGTTATTGCCGGAAAAGTAGATCGCCAGGAGCGCATCACCGATGAGGAATGCCTGCTCCTTTTTCAAAAGGCAAGCCTGCCGTTTGTCGGTTCGCTGGCCAACCAGATCCGCGAGCGAAAACATGGTGACGTCACCTACTTCAACCGCAATTTCCATATTGAGCCTACGAATGTCTGTATCTATTCCTGCCATTTCTGTTCGTACAGCCAGCTTTATGCCCATCGTGATGAAGGCTGGGAGCTGACCATGGAGCAGATGCTCGATATTGTGAAAAGTTACGATGGCAAGCCGGTAACTGAAGTACATGTGGTAGGTGGTGTACATCCGAAAATGAACCTCGAATTTTTCGCTGAACTGATGAGAAAGATTAAAGCCCACCGGCCCGACCTGCACATCAAGGGTTTCACCGCCGTTGAACTGGACTATATGTTCCGCAAAGCCAAAAAGACGGTGGAAGAAGGCATGAAATATTTACATGAAGCTGGGCTCGATTCCATGCCCGGAGGTGGTGCCGAAATTTTCCATCCGGAAGTGAGGGAAAAAATCTGTGCCGATAAGGTAGATGGGGAAGGTTGGCTGAAGATCCACGAAACGGCCCACAACAATGGTATGTTTACCAATGCAACGATGTTATACGGGCATATAGAAAATTACAGCCACCGGGTTGACCATATGTCCAGGCTGCGTGCCTTGCAGGATAAGACCGGCGGTTTTAATACATTTATTCCGCTTAAATTCCGCAACAAGGATAATGACATGAGCAACGTGGCCGAGTCGACCATGGTGGAAGACATGAAGATGTATGCTATCGCCCGCATTTACCTTGACAACTTTCCACACCTCAAGGCTTACTGGCCAATGCTCGGACGGCAGAATGCACAGCTGACGCTTTCATTCGGGGTGAATGATATTGACGGAACCATCGATGATACCACGAAGATTTATTCCATGGCGGGATCGGAGGAACAAACACCTTCCATGAACACGGCGCAACTGGTAACGCTGATCAAGCAGGCACGTCGCAAGCCGGTTGAGCGCGGAACACTTTATAATGTGATCCGTGATTATGATTCGATTGACCTCAAGGAAATTGAATCCAACCCGCTGTTGAATTAATTTGCAAACCTGCATTCGGGCAAAGTAAGCATTGCGTTGAACCCAGCATTCCGGCAAACGTAGCGTTCAGACGAATGAAGTATTCCGGCAAACTCGACATTCCACAAACTCTGCATTCGGGCGAACCTAGCATTCCGGCAAACTCAACGGAACGTTGATCGCCAGTCCGCCGTCGGCGGTCTCCTTGTATTTGTGGTTCATATCCTGTGCGGTATCCCACATGGTTTTCACCACTGCATCCAGCGAAACTTTGGCAAAATCGGGTGTACTCTGCATGGCAAGTTGTGATGCAGTGATGGCCTTGATAGCACCCATGGTATTGCGTTCAATGCAGGGAACCTGTACCAGTCCACCGATGGGATCGCAGGTCATACCCAGGTGATGTTCCATGGCAATCTCTGCAGCCATCATTGCCTGTCGTTGGGTACCTCCCGAAGCAGCAGTAAGCGCGGCGGCAGCCATAGCTGATGAAACCCCGATCTCTGCCTGGCACCCACCCATTGCGGCCGAGATGGTTGCTCCCTTTTTGAATATACTTCCGATTTCCGATGCAGTCAGCAGGAATCGGAACACTTCCTCTTCCACTTCGTCCGGTTCCTGCCGTTTACCAAAGATCACATGGTAAAACAGCACGGCCGGAATTACGCCCGCGGCCCCGTTGGTGGGGGCGGTCACCACACGTCCGAAAGACGCGTTTTCTTCATTTACCGCCAGGGCAAAACAGCTGACCCAGTCAAGGATATAGTTAAACCCATTGCCGCCCTCGCGGATCAGGTGCACCCATTCTTCAAAATTATTATACGGTTTCTGCCCGATCAGCTTTTTTGAAAGTCCCGGGGCACGGCGGCGAACGTTTAGTCCACCAGGCAGCACACCTTCCTTATGCGCCCCGCGGTAAATACATTCCTTCATCACTTTCCAGATTTGCCGAAGCCCTTCCCTGGTCTCGCTTTCGGGCCGCCACGCATGTTCGTTCTCCATCACGATTTCATGGATGCTCATACCCGTGCGGATGCACCATTGCAAAAGGTCGGACGATGCGTTAACCGGGAACGGAAGCACCACCGTGTCGCCAGACCGGTCCAGTTCGCCTTCCTTTTTGACAAAACCACCACCAATGGAGTAATAGGTTTCAGCCAGAGAGTCGCCGTTTTCCATCATGGCGAGGAAGGACAGCGCATTGGAGTGGTAGGGCAGCGATTCACTGACTAAGTATTCAATATCGAGAACAGGATCAAAGCGGATTTCGGTGGAACCGCCAAGGCGCAGGGTGCGACGGGTGGCTATATCCTGCAGTTTGGGAATGATCCGGTCGACCGGTACTACCACCGGGTCTTCCCCGCTGAGACCCAGTTGCACAGCCATATCCGTACCGTGACCGACGCCCGTTTTAGCCAGTGAGCCATACAGCAGCACACGCACCTGGACCACTTGCGACAGGAAGTCCATTTGCACCAGGGTTTGCACAAAACGCTGCGCCGCGCGCCATGGACCCAGTGTATGCGAACTGGAGGGGCCTACGCCGATTTTGAAAATATCAAAAACCGAAAGAGGTTCGTATAGCAAGGGAATTGTTTAGGGGCAAAACTACAATTAAAACCGTTGCTGCCCCATGGAAGCCTTCAGGATAAAAATATATCCGAATGTGATATCATTCCCTGCCACCATTGAATTCGAAGTGATGATTATTCCACACCCACCAGCGAAATATCAAAATACAGGATGGAGTTGCCTGGTATGGAGTAATAGTCTTCGCATCCATAGGCCTGTGACGAGGGAACGATCAGTTTAATACGTCCGCCCTGTTTGATCAGCGGAATGCCGGTTTTCCAGCCTTCGATCAGGCCATTCAGCGGCCATGCAGGATCGGATGCCGTATTATTCGGAGTCAGTTTCTCATCAAATTTGCTTCCGTTGAGGAAGGTGCCGGTATAGGTGATTGAAATCTTTGAGTTCACAGTGGGCGTAGCTCCTGTACCCGGATCAATTATTTCGTAATATAATCCGGAAGGATGTTTGATTGCGGTGATCCCATTTGACGAAGCAAAACCTGTGATCTGCGATTCCTCCTTTGATGGTGAACGGAGCTTACAGTCTTTTTTACAGTTTGTGAACACGAGGAGGGTACTGAGCAGGAAAAGGACGAATTTGAAATTTTTCAAAACTATTAGTTTTCAGTTATTGCTGTATTGACAATTGCCAGGCCTTAATCGCTGCAAGATTACGAAATTTCATGCTTCTCTTTCTTTGCCAGCAGTTCTTTGTAGTACTGCTCATTAATGTCCCAGCGATGTTTGGCCGAAAAAAGTGCAACAAAGATGATGATCCCAAAACCGGCGGCAGCAATGGTAATCATCTGTGAAGGCGACATGGAGTTAATCTCCATATCGGCCCGCTTATACCACCCGGAAAAAAAGTTGATCAGTATAGCCAGCACCAGTACCACGCCCAGCGGCAGTCCCACCGCAAGCTGGCGGAAACGAAGCCTTTTTTTCAACCGGTGTACCTGCCAGTAATCCAGGAATGACTGTTCCTCTTTTGTAAGCATGGGGCAAAATTAAGAATAACCCGGGGTCACACTTGCAATAACAGAATGAATTATATATCTTTAAAGCAACAAAATCCACCAAAGGCTGTGAAATTAACATCCTTACTAATCCAATATCTGTACGCGAACCAGCGGCTCGACCTGCCAGGCATCGGCACCTTTTCGCTCGACCGTTCCGTCATCGCCCAGTTTGACAACCCGAAAAACCGCCTTCCCGTTACAGAGGGCATCAGCTTTCAAAGCAAACCCAATCTTTCCGAATCTCCCGACCTCATCAGTTTTATATCTGCCGAAACCGGCAAAATGAAATCACTGGCCTCGGCCGACCTGGACTCCCGTATCGAACTTGCCAAACAGTTCCTGAACCTGGGCAAACCTTTTACATTTGAAGGACTGGGCACACTGGTTCGCCGAGTTACGGGTGAAGTGGAATTTACCCCGGCATTCATTATTCCAGATGGTACACGTACTGTCCCATCAACCGGCGGTTTCCAGGAACGGGAGGAACAACCAAAAAAATATGAATCCTTCCTGACCGAACCGAAGAAGTCGGGCACTGTACCCAAACCAGTGCTGGCCGGCCTCGTGGTCGGAGGCATCGTTCTGGCGATCGCCGCAGGTTATTTTATTTCGAGATCAGGCCGCACCAATAATACAGAGGCAACTGCAGCAGTTATCACAACTACCCCGGATACACCGGTGGGCACGCCAACAGATACTGCCAACACTGCCATCACTGCCGCACCCGGAACAACGGCAACCACTACTCCGGTAGTACCAGTTTCCGCCGCAGCGACCCCACCGTCCGTTGCATCGGGCGACAATTACAAATATGTACTTGAGGTGGCCAAGGGCACACGCGCCTTTAAACGTTTTAACCAGCTCCGCACCAACCTTTGGAAGGTAGAGCTGGAAACAAAGGACTCGATCGATTATAAACTTTTCCTGATGCTGCCAGCCATCAACGCCGATACCACACGGATTGTCGATTCGCTGACTGTTATGCTCGGAAGGAAAGTTTATATTGAGCATCAAAACTGATGTCCTCATTCCCTGCCCAATACTGGATTGACCGATTCGGCATGACTACCCACATTGAAGGTGGTTCCTTTGCAGAGGTGTATAGCTCGCCCCTGGTACTTCCACAAACTGCCCTTCCGGGTTTCCCGGCCGACCGGCCCAGTTCAACCCATATCTATTTTTTACTGGAACAAGGCCAGTTCTCCGCCTTTCACCGGATCAAATCCGACGAACTCTGGCACTTTTATGATGGAGGGCCGCTGGTGATTTATGAAATAGATATAACGGGGCAATTGACCGAACACCTGCTTGGAAGAACAGCAGGATATCATCCCTTCACCGTGATCAGGGCAGGTTCCTGGTTTGCGTCGGAACCCGCCAAGGACAGCGATTATAGCCTGGTGGGATGCACCGTTTCCCCTGGTTTTAACTTTGATGATTTCGAACTGGCTACGAAAAAAGACATGCTTGCAACATTCCCGCAGTATGAACAACTGATCGACAGGCTTACCCGCGGCTAAACGTTTTTCACGCACACTTGATGACAAGGCTTACCGAAGAGTAAATGGCACACCTGACGACAGTCTCCACGACGATAATGATTTCCTTTACAACTGAAGAAAAGGGTTACCCTCTGGCAGAGTCCCCTTGCGCAGCAGTTGACCAGCGTTAAAACCAAACATGTTCCACGTTTCGTGGCTGGCCAAACGCCTGCGCAAGGATAGCAATCACC
>SDZZ01000234.1 GCA_004173255.1 Chitinophagaceae bacterium
CACCAACGATTCCGGCCCTTGCTTCCGGAAGACTGACTGCCTTCACTTCCCTGACCTGCGTGCCGTATTCCTGGTTATCGAATCCATCGTCCTTGAGGCAACCCGTGGCTGCCATCAGCAACACTGCCGCTGCAATTACTCTTATATTTTTTCTCATTTTTCTTAATTAAGATCCCAGAAAATCCGGGTGTTAAAAACGTCAATTGTACCCTGTGCCTTTACGTTTACCGCATTGTAATTGTATTCGTCCTGCGGATAGAATAACCGGATGGGAATGTGGGTATGGGTATTACCGGGGTCGATGGAGATTGGCGGTCCGGGTGCATATCCGGCTGCCGCACCAAGCACAAAATCGGTACGACGGTAATCGGTCCACAATTCATACGGGGCAATGCTGTTTAATGCGAACCACTTCTGTGAAAGGATAGTGTACATGCCACCGCCGGGTAGTCCGGCACCGGCTGGTGGGGCATCATAATCCACATCAGAAAATCCTTCGTTGGCGGCGATGTAGGCATTGGCATCAGCTTTAGTAAGGCCGAGGTATACAAACGACTCGCCGATTGCTGCGTTCAGCAATGCTTTCGGATCGCCCGGCAGTATGCCGCGTTCGGCAGCTTCTGCCTGCAGGAAAAAGCTTTCAACGCTGGTAATGATCCAGGCATTGCTGGCATTGCCGGCTGGCATCAGGCCTGGTCCCCTGTTGGAGGAAAGGTTGCCTTCATTATACAAGGGATTACCATCGGCCGGGCGGCCAAGGATTGCCCCCGCCTGCCCATTCGCACCCTTTACATAGAACCGGTCTATCCGCGGGTCGTTGTTTGCTTTATAATAATCAATGGCATATTTACCCGCTTTATAAATGACATTATTTGGCGTACCGGTCTCGTCACGGACAAACTCCCGCCAGTATGGGTTTGGTTTGGAAAGGTTATAGCCGGGGTTGATGGAAGCGGTTTCACCCGATCCGATAAATCCCTCCGGTGTAATCCTTGCAACCTGGTCGGGTATATCAAACCCCGGCACGACCTGCGTTGTAGTGAGACCGTTGTGCAGGTGGATGATCAGACGCAGCCTGAGCGTGTTGATAAACTTCAGCCATTTTTTTGCATCCCCTTTGAACAACAGGTCATTGGTTGTTTTATCAGGGTTTGTTGCGTCTGCAATTGCCGCAGGAGTATTGAAAACTGTAACGGCGGTATCCAGCTGCTTGAAAAGATCCGTATACACTTCCTGTCCGGTACTGTATTGAGGCGTTTTTACTTTTATCCCGCCAAAGGCATCAAAATATGGGATGTTTCCATAGATGTCGGCCAGGAGCTGGAAATTATGCACCTTCATAACCCTGGCAACTGCTTCATAGAATCCAGCGCGCTGTTCTTTGGCCTTCTGCTGCATCAGGTTGTAGTTGCCGTTGTTGAGGTAAACATCTTCCCAGATTTCGTCCTTGAATGTGGTTGTGAACTGGTAAGTTTCAATGGGCGTAATGGATTGGTAGTTACCATTCCTTGCCCAATGCCCAAGCCACATATTCAGGAAGTCCCAGTTCCTTGCAACCACTGTTGCGGTGTTGGTAAGGCCAGACGGCAGCAGGCCGGGTGCCAGCACCGACTCTGTGGTAATATCGTCCGGGTTACTGTTGATGTTGAATTTGTCCCTGCTGCACGAGGTTGCCATTGTGATGACTCCGGCGGCCAGGGCAATAATTATTTTTTTCTTTACCATGATTGCTGTTTGTATTGTTTAGAATAACACCTGCACGTTAGCCCCGAAAATCCTTGTAGGCGGCATGTTGTAAGCGGAGTTCCTGCCGGTTGCATTACCGGTATAGGCATTGTTACGCTGCGCGGAGAATTCCGGATCGGTCCACACATTCGACTTTGGAAGGAACATAAACAGGTTCCGGCCGGTAACGCCAACGGACACACCCTTGATCACGCGGCGAAGGCCGACGCCAAATGAACGTACCGGTACTTCGTAGCTGATTGCCAGCTCCCGTATTTTCCAGAACGCGCCACTGGCCAGGTAATTGGTCTGTACCCCGGTATTGAGATCGGAGTTATAAAAATACCTTGCATAGTTGCTCGTAAACACATCGGTGTTAACCACGTATTTACCGGTTCCATCATCATAAACCGAATTGGGAAAAATAAAAGCACGGCGTCCGTTTTGCCCGCTTCGTTCTGAAATGCCGTTGTCGTCCAGGAACGCACCCAGCCTGTCGGACAATACCTGGTTGCCCCCGCGGTAGTCGACCACAGCGCTGAAGTTGAAGTCCTTCCAGTGCAGGTTCAGGTTGATGCCGAGGAAATCAGTTGGAGTGGTATTGCCAAACATGGTAAGGTTTGGATTGATACTGGGCATACCGGATTGCGCATCCACAATAACACGGCCCTGGTCATCCCGCACATAATCGGTGAGTTTGAATTTGTAGGCTGATTCACCGACAATAATAAAGTTCCCGTTGCCAATTCCCAGCTCATTAACACCATCGACCAGTGAATATACTTTGTTGGCCTGGTGGGAATAGTTCATCTTCAGGTCGATTGACACACCATTGATCCTTACAAGCGGGGTAAGGTTCAGGTCAAATTCAAGCCCCTTGTTTTTAAATGATGCCGCATTCACACGCGCTTCACTGAAGCCGGTAGCCGATGACAAAGCCACATCAATCACCTGGTCGGTATTGTCCTGCGTATACCAGGTTGCCTGCACATTAATCCGGTTTTTCAGGAATGACATTTCAATTCCGGCCTCCGTGTTGACGACGAACTCAGGTTTATACCGGTCGGACAAGGTCAGCTTGGCTGTCTGCACCCCGCTTACGTTTCCATAAGGGAAGAATTCGCCGAGCTCTACAATATTCTGGAAAGCGTATGCCGGAAGGTTAACGTTACCCGTCCTGCTCAAAGCACCCCGTAACTTCAGGTAGCTGATCCAGCGACTGTTTTTAACCGCCGGAATTACCTGGTGCAGCAGGATGGACGTACTTACGCCCGGATAAAAAAACCCGATATCACTTTTGGTGAAGTTGCCATTGGGATGGGCCAGCCTGCTGTCGAAATCATAACTGCCGGTTGCTTCCACAAACACCCAGTTATCAAAATCGAAGGATAGACGGCCGAAGAAACGCTCGAGCCGCACCCTGGTGGTACTGTCATTGGCGGCGGGTTCACCTTTCCTGGCCGCGATGCTGAATAAGGTGGAGGTGCCCAGGTTGTTGCTTCCCACACCGAGCAACCTGTTTCCGGTTTCACGGTACGAATGTCCGATAAGAAGTCCGGTACCGATCTTCCCGAAACGTTTTGCGGCATTGGCAAATGTTTCGGAATTCAGACGTGTGCCAAACAGGGACGAAGAGGTAACGGCGGCATTAATTGGTTTACTGTAGGGATACAGCCTTGTTCGATGGAAATCCGAAGGCACGTACGAACCAACCGTACTTCTCGAATCACCATTGCTGATGGCCAGTCCGACCCGGTAGGTCAGGTTCAGCCATGATGCCGCCTTGAAATTGAGCTCACCGTTTCCAAACAGGTCATCGGTACGACCGCGTTCGCGCCAGTTATCCTTGGCAAAAAACGGGGTCTTGCTCCAGTTATCCATGAAGGTGGTGTAATATCCGTCGGGACTGGAAAAATAGTCGGTCCGCCAGTTCCTGAAATTATCAAGATGGATCTGCCCGGGTGCGCTCGTCACGCCGTAATAGACTGCCTCATTATTATTGGTAATATCATATTGCGAATTGGTATACCGTATATTGAAACCGGCCTTGAAGCGGCCGTACTCGCGATCGGCTTTCATGGTCACCGTGCGACGGTCATTTTTATCCCCGGCCAGTATTCCGCGGATGCCAACATTCTGTACACTCAGGTAAAAGTCACCGGCCGAATACGACAGGTCAGTCTGTTGCGTAAAGCCATTGACAAAATAGCTGCTCCTACCCTTTTTATCATAAGAATAAGGGATGACCATTTTTTCACCGTTCGGCCCTGGCTCTCCCAGCGCGCGCATGGAACCGTCGAACCGGTCGCCCCAGCTTTGCTGTTCCACCGAATCATAGGTCCCATAACCAGTACGGTCATCGTTGCTGTAACCCGATCCGAATTGCTTCTGGAATTTGGGCATAAAGGCCAGCGTTTCAATCTGGAAATTATGGCTGAAACTAATCACCGGTTTTCCTTTGACTCCTTTTTTTGTGGTAACGACGATTGCGCCATTTACTCCATCGGGACCATATACCGCAGTCGATGACGACGATTTAAGGATGGTGACATCCGCGATGTCATTGGGGTTGATGGCGTTGATATAACCCAGTGCCACCGGCACGCCGTCTACAATGAGCATGGGCTGGTTATTTCCCGTCAGCGAGCGGATACCACGCAGCGTGATCCTTGTATCTGCAAACACGCCGTTGTTAGTAGTGCTGATGTTAAGACCAGACACTTTTCCGGTTAACCCGTTTTGCAGGTTGACCGGCTTTGCCTGGGTCAGCTCGGATGCTTTCACTTTTGCGGTGGAATAACCGAGCTCTTTTGCCTGACGTTGCTGGCCGAGTGCAGTGACCACTACCTCCTGCAGGTCATTCCCACCCTGCAGCACGAGCACAGAAAGATCCGCATCCGATCCAATGGTGAATGTTTTGAAACCGGATGAACTGATCTCCAGCACCGCGCCACCGGTAACCAGGATGCTGAACTTTCCTTCAGCATCCGCAGCAACCGACCTCCCGGCCTGTTTGTCGGTCACGGTGGCAAATGGCACCGGTTCCCCTTTTTCATTTTTTACTGTTCCTGATACTGTTCGCTGCTGGGCATGGATCATTATCCAGCCACCGAGCAACGCAAACAGGAGCATTGCGAATTTCCTCATAAGCGTTATTTTTTCTTTAGTCCTGACAACAAAAATTTATGAACGCCGTAAAACTATCACCGGCCATAACCCGCCATGATCCTGATTTTTAAGGAAAATCGCCAGTGGCTGTTAAAATGTGATGAACGGCAAATGTTTACCGGTCTGAAAAAAGCGGGTATATTAGGTGACTTAAAATAAACGAGTATGGATCGAAGGAAATTTGTACGGTCAGTATCAGGCACAGTCGGGGCAATCAGCCTGGCAACACTTCCGATGGATGTATTCGCCGGTAACAGTGATGAGGCCAAAAACGCATTAACCATCCGTGAAGTAATCGACCTTATTGTGAAGGCCGCGCCGGGAGCGCCGTTTGCCGACACGGTAGATACGGTAAAGTCGGGCAACCCCGACCAGGTGGTCACTGGCATTGTTACCACCATGTTTGCCACCATTGACGTGATCCGCAAGGCAATAACCGCCGGTGCCAACCTGATCATTGCACACGAACCCACCTTTTATAACCACCTTGATGATACCAGTAACCTGAAGGACAACGACACGTACCTTTTCAAGGAAGCATTGCTGGAAAAAAACAATATTGTTGTATGGCGCTGCCACGACTACATCCATGAGTTCAAAGCGGATGGTGTGTATGAAGGCGTGCTGGCTAAACTGGGTTGGAAAAATTATGCTGACCCGGACAACCCCGCCCGCATCAAGCTTCCAAAAACCAACCTCCAGTCGGTCATTGCACTCAGTAAAAAAAATCTGGGCATCGGCATGCTTCGTTATATGGGGGAACCATTGTCATCCATCAGTTCGGTTGCATTGATGGTAGGTGCCGCAGGCGGATCCAGGCAGATTGCTGCCATTAACCAGCTGAAGCCTGACCTCGTGATGATTGGTGAACTGGTGGAATGGGAAACCATGGAATACCTGCGTGACCTGCGCGCAACCGGGGCAAAGACATCACTCATCATTCTTGGGCATATACCCAGTGAGGAACCCGGAATGGAATGGCTCGGAACCTGGCTCAAACCGCAGGTCGGACCAGTAACCGTGAAGTTTATCCCTTCCGGCGCCCCGGTCAAATGGGCATAACGCAGGAACAGGGCTGGGTTTTGCGTCGTCAGAGAATGGGGAGGGATCGACAGTGGAGCCTGGACTCGGGCTTTCTGCTTCCTACCGGTACTACTATAATTACAATGCACGGTCGAGCAAAGGAAAACGTACTGCCATGAACAGCCTTAATTTCGTGAGCCTGTTGCTGGGTGGCAGTTACACCGACCGGCCAATCAGTTTTGATTTCGGAAACTCCGGATCAATACGTTTTAGACAGCAGGCTGCGCTTCTATGGGGACTACAGCGAAACTATACCAGCCGGCTGGCAATCGAATTCAGCGCCGGGGCGGGTGTTTACTCGGGTAAAACGGGTGAAGAAAATGCGGTGCAGGGAGCGGATGAGAGGGTGACGGTCATTCGCCCCATGTTCCAGTTCTCTTTTGGATGGTGGCTTAACCGTAAAAAATAACAGCTCCCCCAAAAGCGGTATTTGTTGACAGATTCTTTTAAAATGTTACGTGGCATGGTCTCCGTCGCCTATCTTCATCAAAACACCAACACATGTCAATACCAACCACCGGCAGGACCATGCTCCTCTTAACCCTTCTTCTTGCCGTTGCACAGCTTCAGACCTTTGCACAAGCCAACCAACGCACCTATACCGGCGACCGGACAACACTGTTGTATGAGGGGGTTACTTTTTTTGTTACATCCATCCGGCAGACAGATACAGTGATCAACGGACGCATTTCTTATACTGCAACAGTAACGTTTCCCGTCAATGAAGGAGCGGCGCGCTTAGCAGGAAAATTACAGCAGGTAAGTAACAAACGCAGCACGGCGCAGATCTCGATCAAAAAGGCGGACTTCAATTACAAAGCAGAGGAAGAAAATCTGTACCAGGATGCAGCCATTCGTGAAATTTCGCTTTCCGCACTTGACGGTGCGTCGAAGGATGCCCTGGTGCTGACCATCAGTTTTGCCGCACAGAATATGAAGATTATTCCGGGTAACGGTGTGGTCGACAAACAAGGGCCTCCTAAGCT
>SDZZ01000754.1 GCA_004173255.1 Chitinophagaceae bacterium
GGAAGGATCTTACCCGTTCGCTACGCGGTGACCAACTTGTCATCCTGCAAGGATCTTACCAGTTCGCTGCGCGATGACCAACTTGTCATCCTGGAAGGATTTTTCCAGTTCGCTACGCGGTGACCAACTTGTCATCCTGGAAGGATCTTACCAGTTCGCTGCGTAAGGACCAGTCTTCTATTTCCCGATCACCTCAGCCATTTTTTTACCGATATCTGCGGGGCTGCTTACCACATGGATACCGCATTCGCTCATGATTTTCATTTTTGCAGCAGCGGTGTCGTCGGCTCCACCAACAATGGCACCTGCATGGCCCATCCGGCGTCCGGCAGGAGCGGTCTGGCCCGCGATGAACCCAACCACCGGTTTTTTATTCCCGTTTGCCTTGATCCAATTAGCCGCTTCTGCTTCCATACCACCACCGATTTCACCAATCATTACGATGGCATCGGTTTCAGGGTCGTTCATCAGCAATTCAACCGCTTCCTTGGTGGGCGTACCGATGATGGGGTCACCACCAATACCAATAGCCGTTGAAATACCAAGACCCGCTTTTGCTACCTGGTCAGCTGCTTCGTAAGTCAGCGTTCCTGATTTGGAAACAATACCGATTCGTCCCTGTTTGAACACAAAGCCTGGCATGATGCCGACCTTACATTCACCGGCGGTAATCACACCCGGACAGTTGGGCCCGATGAGACGGGTATCTTTTCCAACCAGGTAATTTTTTACTTTTACCATATCCTGAACCGGGATCCCTTCGGTGATACAAACCACCAGTTTGATACCCGCTTCAGCCGACTCCATGATTGCATCAGCCGCAAATGCAGGGGGAACAAAAATGATCGAAACATCCGCACCTGTTTCCTTCACACAGGCATCAACCGTGTTGAATACCGGTTTGTCCAGGTGTTTGGTACCACCTTTACCAGGGGTTACACCACCTACCACATTAGTCCCGTATTCGATCATCTGCGTGGCATGGAAGGTTCCTTCCGTACCCGTGAAACCCTGCACCAGGACTTTTGAATTCTTGTTAACGAGAACGCTCATGAATATTCGTTTTTCGGTGAAAAAAGTTGGGCAAAAGTAAGGTATTGTGGGCACATTACTGGTAACCCCAGGTGAGGCTTCCCCAATAGCTCTGCCAGTCGGCCCCGGCCCCTTTTCCGAGGCGAACCATCTTAACGGTACTGACCATCCACCGGCTGCGGGTCATTACCGGAAAACGGATTTCCCCATTGGCATCGGTCCTGTATTGTACTTTCAGGAAGATGAACTTGTTACGGTGCCACACCACTACAAACTGGTTTTTGAGCGGCTCACCCCTGAACAGTACGCGGACAGAAAGGCTGTCGTCTTCACCCAGCTGGTAAGGATTCTGCAGGGGAACCAGATCGAGCGGCAGTCCGGTTTTTTGCGAAGCAGTGCTGGTAAACTTTGATCCCAC
>SDZZ01000235.1 GCA_004173255.1 Chitinophagaceae bacterium
GAAGCGATCTTTTCCACCTCGGCAATTACGTTGGTATCATGTGGTGGTACCAGCTGTGCACCATCATCCCAGTAGGCCTTGTATCCGTTGTATTCTTTAGGATTGTGTGAAGCGGTACATACCACCCCTCCCTTGCATTTAAAATGGCGGATGGCAAAAGACAGCTCCGGGGTGGGTCGCAGGCTGTCGAACAGGTAAACCTTTATGCCGTTGGCCCCAAAAACATTGGCAGCCGTTTCCGCAAAAAAACGGCTGTTGTTACGGCTGTCATGTGCAATAGCCACACTGATTTCTTCATTGGGAAATGAATTCTGCAGGTAGTTGGAAAAACCCTGCGTGGCCATTCCAACCGTATATTTATTCATGCGGTTGGTTCCCACACCCATCACGCCGCGGAGGCCGCCGGTACCGAACTCCAGGCTTCGGTAAAAGGCATCAGCCAGTTCATCGGGGTTCGATGACTGCAATTTTTTTATTTCTTCTTTTGTTGTTTCATCAAAACTTCCATTGAGCCAGGTGTTCACTTTGCCGAGAATGACAGCGTCCATATCGTGTATTTTATTTTCGTTTGTTTGGTAATGGGATTAAGCATCGGGCAACCGGTGGAGGGCAATAAGAATGCCATCATAATCCGGCCGCTGAAGGTAGAGATTTTTGGCTTTTAAAACTTAAAAGCAACGGGAAACGTATTTTTGTCAGCATGCATTTCCAACCTACGCGCTTCCGGGCTGAACCAATGCCGGTATCCACGCCCGCTCCGGACCGGATGCGGTGGTTTTACCTTTTCCTTTTGTTGCTGATGCTGGGAACCAACCGGCTCTATGCGCAGGACCATACCAATAAAGTGATCGATACGTCCGGCCGGAGGTGGCTGGTTGGGGCCTCCACTGCTTCCCTGTACGGAGGTACGCTGCTGGTATTACAGCAAACCTGGTACAGCAAGGAAGACCGCAGTTCGTTCCACACATTCAACGATAGCAGGGAATGGCTGCAGGTAGACAAGTTCGGACATGCGTGGACTGCCTTCAATGCAGGAAAGGTCAACGCGGCCATGTGGCAGTGGGCCGGCTTTCCGCGCCGGAAGGCCGTAGTGATCGGCGGTCTGAGCAGCCTGGCTTTCCTGACAGGCGTGGAAGTACTGGATGGCTTTTCTTCCAAATGGGGCTGGAGCTGGTCCGACATCGGCGCCAATGTGCTGGGTACCGGGCTTCTGGTAGGGCAGGAACTTGCCTGGGGCGAACAACGCATCCAGTATAAGTTCAGCTTTCACCGCAACAGTTACTCTGACCCCGTATTAAACGCAAGGGCAAACGACCTGTATGGTGCCGGAGCAATGGAACGAATGCTGAAAGACTACAATGCACAGACTTACTGGTTCAGCCTGAACATAAAGTCCTTTTTCCCGGATTCACCACTTCCCGCCTGGCTGAACCTGGCGGCAGGTTACGGGGCTGCGGGTATGTATGGCGGGTTTGAAAATAAATGGACCGATCCTGAAACCGCCATCAGTTACGACCGCAGCGATCTCGCAAGGAGCCGGCAGTTTTATATCTCCCCCGATATTGATTTTACAAAAATTCCCACAAAGAGCCGGTTCCTTAAAACCGCTTTTTCGGTACTCAACTCATTTAAGTGCCCGGCACCCGCGCTGATGCTCAGCAGCAGGGGAAAACTGAAAGGTTACTTCCTTTATTTTTAGGCGAGATAGGCGCCCTTTACCTGTGACCCCTCCACCTCTACGTAAATATGTTCCTGCAGGGTGGATGCAATGGATAAGCCGGTATAATCCGGCCGTACGGGAAAGGAATTGTGGCTGCGCTCCACCAGGATCAGTGTCTGGATCTTGCGCGGATGCCAGGCAAGGAATGGTTTAAGGGCATATAATAAGGTACGGCCACTGTTGGCTACATCATCGACAATGATGACTACTTTATCATTGAAGCCCGTATTGGTGCTCAGCGTAATTTCTTCGGGGCGGCGTTTATCGAGACTGATCGTGATCAGCGATGTTGAAATGGAAGAAAGCTCAGCAATCATTCCCTGGATGATCCTTGCAATCACACTGCCATTGTCCTCCACACCAGCAAGGACCAGTTCAGTTTCCCCTTCATTATTTTCGATGATCTCCAGCGCCATCCGCCGCATTTTCTTTGCTGCGATCACTTCATCCAGTATATAATTTTTTGATGCGGACATATTGCAGTATTATTAAGCCGTAAATTAGCACATGTAATTGATTGCTTATGCAAATGGCGCAACAAATATTATTCGTTCTTCTCAGTGCAGCGGCTATCTGGTTGTTTGTAAAAAATGCCGGAAAGATCGTGCGTAATATCAGGCTGGGCCGATCGCTCGACCTGAGTGACCATCCGGGCGAACGCATGCGCAATATGCTGCTGCTGGCCTTCGGGCAAAAGAAGATGTTTCGCAACCCGATGGTGGGTGTGCTCCATTTTTTTGTGTATGCCGGGTTTGTTATTATTAATATCGAGGTACTGGAGATAGTGCTGGACGGCATCTTTGGCACGCATCGTCTTTTTGCCCCAATGCTGGGCGGCTTTTACAATTTCCTCATCAACTCTTTTGAGATACTGGCCGTGCTGGTCATTGTTGCCTGCGTGATATTCCTGGTCAGACGGAATATTATTAAACTGCGGAGGTTTACCTCGCATGACCTGGACGGATGGCCACGCAGTGATGCCAATTACATCCTCATTACGGAAATTGTGCTGATGACATTTTTCCTTACCCTCAATGCGAGTGATACACTGCTGCAGGCAAAAGGTGTGGAGCATTATGCGGAACACAGCACGGGCAACTTTGTTTTCTCCCAATACCTGCAACCGGTCTTATCCGGGCTTTCTGTGAATGCGCTCATTGCAGTGGAGCGCGGGTGCTGGTGGCTGCACATCATTGGCATCTTTGCCTTCCTCAATTACCTTCCCTATTCGAAGCACCTGCACATTGTGCTGGCATTCCCGAATGCCTGGTTCAGTAAACTGGTTCCAAAAGGAAAGATGGATAATATGCCTGCCATCCAGAATGAAGTGCTGTATGCGATGCAACCCGAACTGGCCCCGGCCGGTGGCGAAGCCCCGCCTAAGTTTGGGGCGAAGGATGTACAGGACCTTACCTGGAAAAATATGCTTGACGCATTCAGCTGTACCGAATGCGGCAGGTGCTCGGCTGCCTGTCCGGCCACCATCACCGGCAAAAAATTGTCGCCGAGGAAGATCATGATGGATACGCGTGACCGCGCCGAAGAAATTGGAAAAAATATTGACACGAACGGAAGTTTCCAGGACGATGGCCGGTCGTTGTTACATGATTATATCACGGTGGAGGAACTTCGTGCCTGCACCACCTGTAATGCCTGCGTGCAGGAATGCCCGGTCAGCATCAATCCGCTCGACATCATACTGCAGTTGCGGCGTTACCTGGTGATGGAAGAAAGTAATGCACCGGCTGAATGGACCGGTATGTTTGGCAATATCGAGAATAATTTTGCCCCGTGGAAGTTCAGTCCGGATGAACGTGACAAATGGACACAGGAACTGTGACCCAGCCAGTCCTTTTATTTAATCCGGTTTATTTTCCTCTTCCTCCATTTTCCGGTTCGTTTCCTGCGGTTGTTCAAGATGTCCGGCCTGGGCTTTTTTCTTGTACATACGCCATAACTGAACCAGGGCAGTGACGGTGAAAATACCACCGATTACCCAGTTGAGGATAGACTGGTTATTGTTGATGCGACTGGCAATAAGCAGTCCGCCAAAAATAAACACGCAGTTGCCCGCCAGCGTGCCAAGCCCGATACCGATGATGTACCAGTTGTAATGGTCATGCCGCGGCAGTAATACTTTTTTTGTAAATAACACCGTACTCCAGCCAAACCAGAACGGGATCTGCACCGGGTTCACCGCACACATGACCATGCCCAGCACAAAACGGGGAAGCGTATTGCTGAGTATGGGGTTGGCGCTGTTGCTGGGATGTGTGGCCGCCGAGAAACTGGCAATTGCCAGTGCCGCCACAATACCCAGTGTAACCCATTCAAGTATACGGAACAATTTCTCCTGTTTCCTGACCCAGTCCATTGCCACCAGGGAAAGCCTCACATAGAAAACTTCTACCAGTAAAGAGCCTACAGAAAAATAGATGGCGGGGATTACACCGTCCGAGATGGAGATCTGCATCGCTGCTATATTCAGGGTGCCCAGGGGAAGGGAACCAAGGAAACTGACCAGCATGCCGGTCAGGAATATTTTCATCAATGGATGCATAAAACGAAAATACGGATTAGCGGTTTGTTCTGCAACGCGACAGGGTGATTAATCGTACTTCTCCAGCAACCGGAAATGCCGGTTTGATGCACGCAGGTGATCACGCCCGCGTTTGAATGACCAGTAAGGCACCCCGTTTTTATGGTTGTATCGGCTGATCCGGAACAGCGCTTTCCAGTGTTCAAGTATGACGCCGTATGCCTGCCAGATACTCATACCGCAATCATAGATATGGTTGGGTTCGGCGCCACAGCCATTGAATTCGATGATCTGGAAGTTGCGGCCATCCTTGAGATCTTCGATTGAACCCGTTTTAATATCATACCGGCCATAGTAAAACTGCGTCTGCAGGCTCAGTTCATCAAACACCTCGTGCATCCGCTGGTTGATTTCATTGTGCAGGTTGGTAAAATGGGCACCACGGTTATGGTTGCCGGCATAGGAAAGGTAAAAGATCTCTCCTACGGGCAATATTCGTTCAAAGCGGTGCCCATGGCGGTGCTCCATTTCTTCCATCCGGAACTTTGCCCGCGGGTGTTTCGCAATCAGTTCACGCAGGGTATCCTGGCCATTGCCCGTAACCTGCAATAATTCCTTATGGATAAACCCACTCACCGTGCCCCTGGCAGATGCAGGGTGGCGGTAATAAAAAACGCTTACTTCAACCGGCAGGGTGATCAGGTCCTGCACAATATATTCCACCGGTATACGCTCGTGGTAACGCGCCAGTTGCTCGGCACTTTCAATCTTGCGGAAAAGGATGCCCTTCATCCCTACGTCGGGTTTAACAATAAAGGGATACTGGAAACCCGCCTCCTCCACTTTTGTGAACAGCTCAGTTACCGGGAGGTCGTGCTGGATATAAATTGTTTTAGGTACAAGCTCCGATGGCAACTGGTCGTACATTTCTTTTTTTCCTTCACCTTCAAAGCCGCCGAACGTGATGGTGGGATTGGACGAACTGAAAAACCAGAGCGAGCCACTGCGCAGGCAATACCAGAACCACGCAAAGCTGATCGGGAAATAAAGGACGTAGAAATTCCACAACTCCCAATTGAAAATCCGCTGAAAAAACTTTTTGATAGCCATGCAGGTGACAAAAATAATGGAAACGCTTTCTTATAAAGTAATTAATGGCTTTTTAGTTTAGATTTGAGAAAATTTGAGTGGATGCAGATACCAACAGTTGCCGAGTTATTTGCCAATGGAAAATCGCCCGAAGTCTTATTCTGGGTAGGCTGCGCCGGTAGTTTTGACCAGCGTGCGCAGAGGATCACGGAGGCCTTTGCAACCATCCTTGATAAGATCAGCATTGATTATGCAATCCTTGGGAAGGAGGAAATGTGTACCGGTGATCCTGCACGCCGCGCAGGTAATGAGTTCATGTTCCAGATGATGGCTTACCAGAATATCCAGGTGCTGAATAATTACGGCATACAAAAAATTGTTACCACCTGTCCCCACTGTTTCAACATTTTCAAAAATGAATATCCCGAACTTGGTGGCACCTATGAAGTCATCCATCATACCAGCTTCCTGCAGCAGTTGATTGATGAAGGCAAAATAAGGCTGAAAGAGGAAGGCATGTACAAGGGCAAAAAAATAACCTACCACGACAGTTGTTACCTGGGCCGGGCAAATGGTATTTATGAAGCGCCGCGCAAAGTGCTGGAAGCACTCGATGCCGAACTGGTGGAAATGAAACGATGCCGCAGTAAAGGACTTTGCTGTGGTGCCGGCGGTGCACAAATGTTCAAGGAAGAAGAAAAAGGAACGATACGGGTCAACCTCGACCGGAGTAACGAAGCCATTGGCACCGGCTCGTCGGTCATTGCTGCGGCCTGTCCGTTCTGTAATACCATGCTGACCGACGGGGTGAAACTGGCCGACCGCGAGGATGGCATCCGCGTGCTGGACATAGCCGAAATGGTGGCGGCAAGTATGGAATAGATCACCCGTTTTGCCTTAAATTTGCAGGTTATGAACCTCGAATATAAAAGCCTTCTCGATAACACCTTCCATCCCTCCTCAAGGGTATGGATTTACCAGTCAAACCGCGTCTTTTCCCTTGGGGAAGCGCTTTCGCTGGAACAGCAGCTGGACACATTTGCCGGTGAATGGAAAACCCATGGTACGCCGGTGAAAGCCGCAGGTTATCTTTTTTTCGGACAGTTTATTGTCCTGATGGCCGATGAAACGGCTGCGGGCGTGAGTGGTTGCAGTACCGACAGTTCCGTCAGGTTCATAAAGGAATTGGAAAAACAATATGGCGTCAGCCTGTTCGACCGCACTGCCCTGGCGTTCGTGGTAAAAGACCGCGTACAGGTGCTCCCCCTCGCCCACCTGCAGTACAGCGTGGAAAATGGCTTTATCGGACCCGACACACTTTACTTCAACCATACGGTTCTCGACAAAACCGAGCTGGAAAACAACTGGATCATCCCGTTGAAAAACAGCTGGCTCGCCCGGAAATTACCGTCACTCCGGAACGCCTGATTTTTGCTGACATCCTGTCATAAGTCTCCCATTTACCGTATATTTGCCTCCCTGGATTTACCGGGAAAAACATGATTTTAGATGGCTGAGACTTTAACCCCCACTTCAACGCCTGCTATTGCAGGTACACACAATGAAACC
>SDZZ01000755.1 GCA_004173255.1 Chitinophagaceae bacterium
TCGCAGGACCAGGTATTGCCTGTATCCCGGTGGCGGACAACTATTGCCGCTGGTGTCACCATCGGTGAAAGTTTTTCAACACCAATGGTGCAGGCAGGCACAGGTTTACAATTTGGTGGCCTGTATACTGGTCTGGGCCTGGGTTACGATCCGTACCGCTATCATTCCGTACCCGTCTTTGCCGAGCTGCGCTATATGCCACAGTTCTCCAGCACTCTTTACCTGTACTCGCAGGGCGGATATAATTTCCTGGCAAAAACGAACGACCCGAATGATTTTACAGGCCGCAAAACAAAAATCAAAGGAGGGTTCTATACTGACCTTGGGATCGGAGCCCGGTTGCGGATTGATAAAACAAACACTATTGGTATAACCGCAGGATGGAGTGCGAAATGGCGGACGCAGACCATTACCTCCTTTTGTCTTAGCTGCCCGCCTCCAAACGATGGAACAGGGACGGTATCCACCGAAAAATACAGGATGATGCGCGCAGTATTCAAATTGGTGTATGAATTTTCGTGGAAACGGAATTAATCCACACCCGTTTCACCGGCCCCATCTATCTTCAGTTCATTCCCCTTTCAGGAATTTTATATTTCGCTGCAGCCCCTGCCATTTTGCGCGGCGGATCGGCGAATCACGGAAAATCTTTTTGAAATTTTCCTCATTCATTTCCTCCCATTCCCTGGTCGATAAATTCAGCAGTTGCGGTATAGCAGTAAATGATTCTTCCGTATGTGGTTTGCTGAAACGGTTCCAGGGGCAAACATCCTGGCAGGTATCGCAGCCAAAGGCCCAGTTGTCGAACCGCCCTTTCATTTCACCGGGTATCAGCATGTCCTTCAATTCAATGGTGAAATAAGAGATACACTGGCTTCCATTGACAACACGATTGGGCAGGATCGCCTGCGTAGGGCACGCATCAATACATTTGGTACAGGAACCGCAGTAGTCGCGGGCAAACGGATCATCATACCCCAGCTCGAGGTCGGTGATCAGGGTCGCAATAAAAAAGAAAGAGCCACTTCCCCGCGTAATCAGGTTGCCGTTTTTTCCCACCCATCCGATGCCCGACCGGTTTGCCCAGCTGCGTTCAAGCACTGGTGCGGAATCCACAAATCCCCGGCCGTTCACCTCGCCGATCCCTTCCCGGATGCGAAAAAGGAATTCATTCATCTGCGAACGGATTACCTCATGGTAGTCCTTGCCCAGCGCGTATTTGGAAACCTTCAGTCCATCCCCGGCCGGCTGTTCGGGCGGAAAATAATTCTTCAGGACAGTGATAACCGATTTTGCCCCGGGCACCAGCTTCGATGGATCAACCCGCATATCAAAATGATTTTCCATGTATGCCATGGAACCATGCATTCCCTGCTTCAGCCAGTTTTCCAGCCTGAGGGCATCCTCATCCAGCCGCACCGCTTTTGCCACGCCGCAATACT
>SDZZ01000006.1 GCA_004173255.1 Chitinophagaceae bacterium
GCAGCAGCTGCGGCGAGACACCAAGCAGGCCGCACTCCAGACCGTGACGTCCGCGCAGTGGAGGACGCTGCGCGCAGGCGGCTGAGCCACGACTCGGACGCGAGGTCTCCCCGACCCACGTGTCGTGGGTCACGGTCACGGCGCTCGCCATCTTGCAGCCCTACCCGGGCGCGACGTGGACCCGCGCCCTCGAGCGCGCGATGGGCACCGTGTTCGGCTGCCTGATCACGGCGGCCTTGATGGCGGTCGTGCACGCACCGTGGGCGCTCGCACTGGTGATGTTTCCGCTGTCGGTGGCTGCAGTCTACACCAAGCCACGTAGCTATCGGCTCTTCACCTTCTTCCGTATGGATTGCAGCGAGATCCTTTACAGGTACGCTGAATTTGTTTTGTCCTTTCGCATCATTCCAGTCAATCCCTTTGTCTGTTACCTGCCAGCTGCCGAAATTTTTCATACATCAAATTTGATAAAGTCGCCCAATTAACATGCCATACCAGGTAGCCTGGTTTTTTTGTTGCGGTGTAATACTAATGAAATAATCGATCCTGTTCGCTGAAAACCAGCACAAAGTTTGCGGCAACTATGCGATTGACCGATCCCCGAACCATACAGAACTCCGAAAAACCCAGGCCAGTAAGCGCTTTCAGGGAGCAACTGCATCGTGTGGTGTACCTGTCGGATACCCGCGCGGGTCGTGTCTTTGACCTGGTGCTGCTTTGGCTGATCATGGCAAGTATACTGGTGGTGGTGCTGGAGAGCGTGGTGTCGATCCGCCAGGCGCACGGGCAGGTCATCCGCAGTTTTGAGTGGGGATTTACTGTCCTGTTTACGATCGAATATATAGTACGCATTTACAGCAGCCGCAAGCCACTGAAATATGTTTTCAGTTTTTACGGGCTGATTGACCTGATTGCAGTAATGCCCACCTATCTCAGCCTCTTCTTTCCCGGTACGCAGTACCTCATTGTAATCAGGGCGTTCCGGCTGCTGCGTGTTTTCCGGATCCTGAAACTGAGCCGATTCCTGCTGGAAGGTACCATCCTCCGCAACGCGCTACGGGGAAGTGTCCATAAAATAACGGTGTTTGTATTGAGCGTGATGACACTGGTAACCATCATCGGTACACTGATGTACCTGGTAGAAGGTGATGCGGGCGGGTTTACCAGTATACCAGTATCCATCTACTGGGCCATCGTGACCGTAACCACCGTGGGCTACGGGGATATTTCCCCAATCACACCTTTCGGACAATTCCTGGCAAGTATACTCATGATTATTGGTTATGGCATCATTGCCGTACCAACGGGTATCGTGTCGGTTGAGATGGCGAGGGCCACCGATGAAGCACGGAAAAAATGCCCGGTCTGCCATGCATCGGTGTACCCGGCCAGTGCAAAGTTCTGTTCCAATTGCGGGCATGCGCTGGACGGGGATCCTGTGGCATAAAGCTCGAAAGGCGACCCTGCCGCCTGGCAGCACCGTTCAGTATATGGCACCAGGGCGAAAAGGAAGAATCATCCTTAAACTACTGAAGCAGCATCCGAATGCAGGGCCCTAATTTATTTTAGTGATTGTTTTCGCCAGTACATTGACGCGTTCACCAAGATGCACGGTATCTCCCGAAACGGTGAGTTTATCCCCTGTGTTGAAACGTTTGTATTTATCCTGCATGCGAAGTACACTCACCGTCATGGAGTAGGTGATGCCATCATCCGACTTGAGGTCGGCCATATAACCATCCTTACCATTGGTGATCTCCCCAACAGTTCCCGTAACCACGTATGGAGCCAGGGTACTGTTATCCGGCTCACCGGGTACGCCGGTTACATTTTTATTTGGACCGCAGGCGAGAACAATTGCTGAAACGGATACAATGAGTGCGGTCGTAACAAGGATTTTTGATGTAAATTTTTTCATCTGTTCGGTTGGGTTGAAAAATTGAATGTCCGGAAACCGGTAACATATACAAATCAAAGGGCATGCCCTTCTTTCCGGGTTGCGTTATGCCATCGTTAAACATTCCCGAATCCGATACGGAACTGTGTTCCCTGGCCCGGAATTGAACTGACTTCAATTGCCAGCTGCAGGTAGTCGGCGATACTTTTGACGATGGATAGCCCAAGGCCGTACCCTTCCGCGCTTCCCGCCGCTGTTTTTTTAAAACGGTTGAAGATGGTGGGCAGGTCCGATCCGGATATGCCGATGCCAGTGTCCTTTATTATGATGGTATATCCGGAATGGCCGGATTCATCGCTGATGATGACCTGGCCGTTGTCGACATTGTACCGGATGGCATTGTTAACCAGGTTGTGAAATAACTGGAACAGCAGGTCCTGGTTCATTCGCGGCAGCACCGTCGTTCTCTTTATATCCAGCTGTACGCTGATACTTCGTTGTTCCAGCCGGTGTTCGAGTTCGCCCAGCACCTCGGCCAGCAGTTCAGCGGGCTTTACACTGGCTCCTCGCTGGTATTGCTCGTTCTCAATGCGCGAGATGAGCATCAGCGAGTTTACGATCTTTTTCAGCCTGTTCAGCGTTTTCATCTGGTCGATCAGTTTTTCCTGCAGCACTTCATCCTGATCGCTGTAAAGCAACAGGTTTTCCATTTTATTCTGCAGTATGCCGATGGGGGTCATCAGTTCGTGGGAGGCGTTGGACGTGAATTCCCGTTCGCGTTCGAAATCGTCATGAACCTGTTTCATCAGGTTGGCCAGTGAATCATCGAGGTAACGGAAATCCGTTGTGCTGGTTTTCACCGGTTCAATATGTTTTTTGAAGGGAAACCGGTTATTGCGCACGCGCGTGCGGATGATTTTTGCGAGGGGTTTCAGCAGTACACGTGTGTATGCCAGGTCGGCCAGCAGGGTAATCAAGATCAGGCCCGCCAGCACATACAGCGCAATCCGCTGCAGTGGCCGGTTGTATTGGCTGATGGAACTGATGGTCTTTGCAATTTCAAGATTATAGTTGCGGCCGTTGTATTCGAATGTGCGGATGAGGATGCGGTAGTTGAGTGTATCGTTTTCAATGATGCGCCGGGACGTCATCAGCGTATCCGGCAGGTGGTCGGTTTCGGCAGAGGCGATAGAAATGTATTCCTCTTTCAGCATGGTATAGCTGGCATAGGTGCTGTCTCCCTCGAGATAGTAATCGATGCCGTTTTCCCGGATGTTGGAGAACACCTTTTCTTCCTGTTGCCGTAGCTGGTAATTGGTGCTGTTAAATGCTACCCGGTCCACCAGGTAGGGCAGTGCCGCCACGAACAGCAGCAGGATCACCATTTTGGAGATGGTTGTAAAGAGGGTGAGTTTGGTGAGCAGTTTCAACGACTAGAATTTTATTTTATACCCTACACCACGGATGGTCTGCAGCCAGTCCACCGGCGCAAAGACCGTCAATTTTTTCCGGATATTCTTGATGTGCACATCGATATAGTTGGAGTCGTAGTTGTCATCGCTGAAGCTGCCCCAGATATGTTCACCCAGTTGCAGCCTTGTCAGCGGGCGGTTGCGGTGGAGAAGCAGGTAACTGAGCAGGTCAAATTCTTTTTTGGAAAGGTCCACTTCGGTACTGCCAAACATAGCCGTGCGGAGATTGAGGTTGATACTGAAATCGCCCAGTGTCACCACGGCATCTTTCAGGCCTGATTTACGCCGGCTGATCGCCTGCATCCGTGATTGCAGTTCAAGCAAGGAAAATGGTTTGGGTAAATAATCGTCTGCGCCGAGGTCCAGTCCGCGGATCCGGTCTTCCAGTTTGCCCCTCGCCGTAAGTATGATGTAGGATGCATCGGGGCAGGTTTTCTTTGCCTGCTCCAGCACCTGTAGCCCGTCCTTGTCCGGTAGCCCCAGGTCCAGCAGGATAAAATCATAGGCGTTTGACTCCATCAGGTTTTCACCCTGCCTGGCCGTGAAAGCCAGGTCGCACAGGTATCCCGATCCCTTCAGGAAATCTTCCATTTCAAGCGCCATGGAGCGCTGGTCTTCGATGATGAGTATCCGCATATGGGTCAGAACTGGTAATAAAAGCTGGCACCAAGAAACGAATTGAGTTTGCCGGGGTCAGTCTGTGCTTTGTTACTTAACAGTGAAAGCTGGCAGGCAACTTCCAGGGTGTAATGTGCACGGCTGTATGCCAGCGGCAATTTCAGGTTGTAAGATAAGAGGTCTACCCGGGTTTTTTGCCTGGCAGTGGTGGTAGTGGTAGTGCCACCCCCTCCAAAGATGGGCGGAACGGGCAGTCCGAGCAAACTATCGCGTGTCCGTTTCTCTTCCACATAATATTCATAAAATTTCTGGGTTCCTGCCGTTACATTGATTGCCGGGGTGAAAGTGACAAGGTCATTTCCGAATAAACTGCCCAGGCCAATCTGTTTACTGACACCTGCGGTTGCAAAGGCGTCATTGGTTTTACCGAAGGTGTAATCGATGCCAAGGGTAACATCCACCCAGCCAGTCCGGGTAAGGGTCAGGTTGGCGTTGTGCGGGTTAGCCGCCTGCAGGAATGGCGACAGTTTGGGAAAAAATGTATAACTGTAACTCAGGTCCGCTTTCAGGTTGGAGTCGATTGCAAAGTCATATCCCGCACCTAGGGCATAGGCCGAACCGAGTGTGGAGGAATCATTGAGCAGCCGGTAGCCCAGGCCATTCAGGTAAAAACCGGAGCGGTGGTGATAAGAGGCTACCAGGGCGATGTATGGTGTTTTGCCGGCAGACTTCTGTCCATAGTAATTCGCATTGTTCATATAACTGCTGCCAAGGGTAAAGGTGGAACGGACCGGTTCGGCGGTCGAGTCGGCCGGTGTTTCTTCCTGTGCGGATACCGGTGCGGTAAACGCCATGATGGTGATCAGTAAAAGGAGATAGTTCGTTTTCATATGCAGGGTTTAGGAACGAGGCTTACAATGAAAGGGCACCGATGCGACGGATGATAACCTTTGGTTTAATAATGACTGGCGTTTTCACCGGCAATTTTCCCGGAAGGGCAACGGGTTTCAACTGTTTTTTTGATTTAGGGATTTGTTTGATGACAGGCTTTACCTGTTCAATTACCGGCCCTTCGCCGGCGGGCTGATTTGGTTTGGCATCAGCGGGTCTTGCGGGCGGAACGGTGTCGGTGAATATATGGCTGCTGGCTAAAGAAAGCCGGGGGAGCGATTTTAAATCGCTTCCCCAGCCTTGTTGGGTACGGACAAAAAACAGGCACATCAGGAGGGTTATCCGGTATAGGTTCTTTTTATTCATTGGGGGTCCTGTGGTTCATAACGAAAGATAGAAATTATCTTTTGATGGAAAGAGCCGAGTTCGAAATCACTTTTACGTTTGCCTTTGGTGTGGCGTTCCGCACTTTCGCGGTGGTCATTTTAGTAGCCTTCACCGAAGTATTCGCAGCAGTGCTGGCCGTAGCTGTGGTCTTTACCCTTGCAGCACGTGCACCGGTTTTTACTTTTGCTCCCGTTTCCATGGCGGCTGAGCGGGTGGCTTTTTTTACGTCCGCTGCGTGACTGGCCGTTACATCCGCCGTTTTGTGTACGGTAGCATTGGTTTTTGCGATGGTATTGGACGCGTTCACCTCTGCGTTGGCAGAAGATTGCACCTGGGCGGCAGAACCTTTGGAAGTTTTCACACTGGTTCCGTTACTGTGTGTGGTGGAAAGTTTGGTGTTTTTGGGATTCAGGTCTGCGTTTACACTGGTATTCGAATGGTGGTCAGCTTTGACCTCACTCTGTGCAGAAACGGTTCCTGAAAAAAGGGCAGCGGCGATGATTAAGAATGAAGCTTTCATGTTTGTATTTTTTTAAAGGGTAAAATTGATTACGAGAACAAACCTAAAACCCGAACATGAAGGAAAAATGAAAATTGAGGGGTGGAATAAAAATGCCCTGCCAGCGGGGGCATTCCCGATGTGCAAATGAGGTTAGATAGGGTGCAACAGGCCTTTAATCCCTGTAAGCGGTGTGCAGGAAAATATACCCGATGGGTAGGGGAAGCTTTAGAACACGATTGAATAAGGGGGCGGAGCGTAACCAACTACTTGCGAACTACCTGGCGGGTTTCGAGTACTCCGGCCTTCGCCTTTTCTACAATAGTCATGGGGCGGTTTGCTCCGTGTGACGACTGCCTGGAGTTGTCTGCCGGGGTCTGACCCTGGCTGTCCTCCGGGTTTTCCTGCACGCTGGCATAAACCACTTTGCTTTTCTTTTCCTGCGATATGGCGATGGGATCGCCAAACAGGTAAAAGAACCGCATCTTCCACGACGTGGTGCTGCGGATATCGTTCCAGATATCGCGGAACTCATGGAAGTTTATGATCAGCGGGTTTAATTTATTCTCAATGTTATGTGTTACACCATAAATAACTTTTTCATCTTCTTCCTGGAACGTGCCAAACATGCGGTCCCAGATGATAAAGGTGGCGCCATAGTTTTTGTTGATATACTTTTCCTGCGATCCATGGTGCACACGGTGGTTCGATGGCGTGGCAAAAATGTATTCAATGATACGGGGCATTTTGCGGATGTATTCAGTATGCACCCAGAACTGGAACAGTACCGCAATCTGGTTTACTATAAAAAAGATCACCGGATGAAATCCGAGAAATGCTACGGGCATGAAGAAGATGATCTTCAGGTGTTGTACCCAGCTGAGCCGGAACGAAACAGTAAGGTTGTAGTTCTCCCCGCTGTGATGTACCACGTGTGTTGCCCACCAAAAACGTTGCTGGTGGGAAGTGCGGTGGGCCCAGTAACTGAAGAAATCAAAAATGATATAACAGGGAATCAGCATCCACCAGCTGAAGTACATTCTCCACGGCACTAAATTGTATACCAGTACAATCAGCGACAGCAGGGCGATTTTCATCAGGAAGGCGATAATTACATTGCCAACGCCCACAAAGATGGAACCGATGGTTTCTTTTTTCTCATAAAGGTGCCGTTCCTGGCGGTAAGAAATATACCATTCCAGCGCAACAAAGAAAAACATGATGGGCGCTGCCCACATGATGATCTCCGGCGAGTTTTCACTTATGTCCTTTATTTTTTCACTTGAAATCCTTGGTGCACCAAACCACGAAAGAAATTGTTCCCAGATATTCATAATCCTAAAGATAGCCCAAAAGATCCTTCGGGCATTTATTCCATTTTCCACAGGAAATTAAATTTCCCGATCCGCCGGCCATATATTAACATTTGTTACAGTCCTTCTTTTTTATCTTTCACACGAGCCTCATCACCACACCAACTTATGAGAAAAAAGATGAATCTGGCCGGATGGAAATCTGCGTTAATACTTCTCCTGCAGGGCTGCTGTGGCATGCTGGCTGCACAGCAGGTGATTCACGGTAAAATCCAGTCGCGGAAAGACCGGTTACCCATAGCGTTTGCCAGCATCGGGCTGAAAAATTTTGCCGCAGGCACCATCAGTGAAACAGATGGATCGTTCGCGCTGGTGATCCCTGCCGGTGCTTCCGGGGATACACTGCTGGTTACCTCGCTCGGTTATACATCAAGGGCAGTACCGCTTCGGCAAATCCAGGAAAATAAACAACTGGAACTGTTGCTTGATGGTAAAATCAAAACGCTGCGGACTGCATTTGTATCCACCAGCAAACGGAAGCCGGTGCGCAAGACGCTGGGCAACCACGACGTAACCGGTGGGGAGTACGAACCCGACACTGTTTATTCGGGCAGGAGTATTGCGCTGCTGGTCGACAGCATGGCTGTGTCGGGTAAAATGAAATACCCCTTGTATGTGGGCCAGGCGAAACTAAAAATCCTCCGGAACAATCTCGCGCGTTGCCGCTTCCGGATCCGGATCTATGATGTGGATCCGCTGTCAGGTATGCCGGGAAAGGACCTGCTCCAGCAGGACATCATTGTGGAGTCGGACAGGCGTCGTGGCTGGCTTGCATTTGATCTTTCATCGATCGACCTTTCGGTGGAAGGTCCATTTTATTTATGTTTTGAACAGTTGCTCAACCTGGCCGACCGCACAGCCGTTGCAGATGGCTATCGGCAGTTCCTCCAGCGGTATCCCGACCGGCTGCGTATTGATACAGTAATGGTGAATGGCAAACAGGAAATTTCCCAGCGCCTGCTTCGCGGTGGCATTGACCTGCCCGGTACATTTGTGGCGGTTTCGGCAGCAAAACCCGCACGTGCAGCGCATCGTACAGTAACGAGGGAGACCAGCTTTGCAGAGTGGAAACCCTCCGGTTCCATCCTTACAGCTACAGTTGAACTGGCAGAAGCACCCGGACTGCTGGCAGGCAAGCAGGTTGCCTGCGCCTTGCCGGATGGACCCTGCAACGCAACTAAATATTTGCAGGAACTGATGGAAGAAAACGGTATACCCGGGATGCAGGTGGCGGTCAGCATGAATGGAACGACTGTATTGAGCCAGGGTTATGGTTATGCCGATATGCAACAACAGGTGCCGGTAACCGATTCCACCTCGTTCCGGATTCATAGTGTTTCCAAAACTTTTACTGCCGTTGCTGTCATGCAACTGGTGGCGCAGGGCCAACTGCAGCCGGATGTACCCGTGCAGCAATACCTGCCTTCATTTCCTGTTAAAAAATATCCAGTTACCCTGCGTCAGGCGCTTGGTCACCTGGCCGGGTTCAGGGACTATCACGAAGATGACTTGTCGGACTATATCCGCCTCGGCACTACAGCAATGCCATTGAAGCGCTGGAAGTATTCCGCGATGACACGTTACTGTTTATGCCTGGTTCAGCTTTTCACTATTCGCTGTTCGGGTTTAACCTTGCCGGCGCCGTGCTGGAGAAAGTAACCGGTGTTACTTATCCGCAACTTGTCCGGGCAGCCGTTTTTAATCCACTCGGAATGACACATAGTTATGCCGACGGTGAGCGGTCCTCAAACAAATGGCAGAGTAAATATTATGAAACAACAGGCATGGAGAATGATCTGGGTGACCTGAGTTATAAATTCCCTTCAGGCGGTATGGTTTCCACCTGTAATGACCTGCTACGTTTTGGAAATGCTTTGATCGACGGGACTATTCTGCCCAAACCATGGAGGGATAGCATGATGCTTTCGCAGTTAACCACGTCGGGAAGCAGCACCGGTTACGGGATGGGCTGGTATACGGGGGTTGACATAAAAGGACGAACGATCTGGTACCATGCCGGTGACTCATTTACCGGCAGCTCGGGTATACTTATTTATCCTGCCAACCGCACGGTTGTAACATTCCTCGCCAACTCGCAGGCAGGCACCCTGGCGGACCTGGAAAAAATAGCTGGGTTTTTCCTGCCATAACTTCTATACCAGGTGAGGTGTGCCAACTAACTGCGGCGGGACTATGCTTTAGTCGTTGGAATTATCTTTCCGCGCCAGCTCTCCTTCATCGAGATCGTCGACCGACGGTTCGCCGTGCGTATCCGGATCGCTGTCAATGTCGTTGGCCGCTTCTGTGCGGGCGTTTTGTACATCATTCGCAACTGCGCCCGGTTTGTTTACCGCTGGTTGATCATCCACCTTGTTTGTATTGGACTTATCCATCTGGAGTATTTTAGTAGAACGGAATTGTTCGGGCTAAGGGCTCCAAATTCCGGGCCTGAATTTTTGGGTGATCCAGCCGCAGGTTTTATTTTTTATCCATTACAAAGCGCCCCTGGCCGCTGGTATTCCTGCCAGCACCGGCGGTAAATCTTAACTGGCCTCCTTCATAACTACCGGCATAGGTAAATGTTTCATTGGAACTGTGCTGACGGAAAAAAGCGTTGAATTTATTACCGGTAATGGTATAGGTGCCGCTGGCTGCCACGGCGCCTGAAATGCGGATAAAGAATTCACCTTTATCAGTCAGGTCAAATTGCGCATGCTGCGGGTAAAGTCCTTCATCGTTCCATTGGGTTCCTTCATAATGACCAGCGATCATTGGAGTAAGGGTGGCAGCAGGATTGTTTACTTCAACAGGCGGCCTTTTCACGGGCACCGTGTTCACCACCTGTATTCTTACCGGCCTCACCGGAATGGTTGTAATTTTTCCCCCGGCAGCGGAAACAGCAGGTGGTGGAACTGTTGATCCGCCATTGTTGGATGCAACTGGTGGCGCCGTGGTGGTTCCAGATGGAGGAGGTGGTGCTGTTGTAGTTCGGGGTGGAGGAGGTGGTGCTGTTGTAGTTCTGGGTGGAGGCGGTACATTGTTCTGGGTTGCCGGAGGCGGTGCATTGTTGGTTCTTACAGGTGCTGGTGGCGGGGGTACATTCGCATTGTTGCCCGATGGCGCCGGCGCTGGTGGCACTACCTGCGAAGGAAACCATTCTATTTTAAGCAGGATGGTGTAGTTACCATGATCGCGCGCATTTCCGATGGCGTTTTCGTCGTAGTTGATTGCAACAACACCGCGGCCGTAGCCTGCATCGGTGCTTGTAAATTCCTGGATGGTCCGGTTGTTAAGTGAAACAAACTGTGCATTGAAGTCGCCATATTTTTCCATACCGATTGGCCTGGTACCTGCGCGGCCAAGCTCGCCCTGCTCACCCCCTGCGCGCACTTTAGGTAGCCCCAATGACGCAGCGTTAAAGATAACACCTGCAAAATTGCCGTGCAGGGCGTTCAGTCCCATCATGACCGGTGCCAGCTTCTGGTTTACCGAGACGAACAGTGAGTTCATTGTTGAGGAAAAAGAATTGTAATTGTCAGCAATGGGATCGTGCTCCCATGCAGTGGGAGCCACTACCAGGAATTCCCCGTTTGCCAGGTCGTATTCACCAACCATTTCGTTTCCGCGGTATGAGTCACCCGCACGGATACCACCCTTATTATTACCAAGAAGGTCAACGCAGGAACCTGCAGGAATTCTATTGGAAAACTGACCGGTTGCATCACCATATACTTTGGTGCGTTTGTCACTCCGCTGTATCACGGTGCCGCTACTGTTTGCTTTGGATACGCCAAAGCTTAAATAAACTTCGTCGCCCTTCCCATCGGTGTTCAGTATGTCATCCCATGTTTCCCGGAAACATTCAAACCCGAAAAATGTTACCCGGACGCGACCAGCCTGCGCACTCACACCGAGTGTAATACAAATCATCGAGAGAACTGTCAATACCTTTTTCATGATTTTTTATTTGATACAGGGTAAAGGTGGGGGACGGGTGACCGCTATTCAATCCCCTGAAAGGTGTATTTCCTGCACAAAAAAGCATAAATAAGGAGCTCTACCGGCTCCTTACCGGCAACAGCTTCTGTAAAGACGATAGGAAAAATCAGATCGCGTCAGAAAGCGAGGTGAAAGTGAAGTCACGGATTTTCATGGACCAGGCGCATATCATTGGCCATACCCAGTCACACGGTTGTTGTTATTCACAGGGATGGATGATGTGCAGTTGCAGCGGATGGGCACATCGGTGTTTTATATAGTAACAAGGACTAAGCTTGCGATTGGGACTATGATTTCCGCAACAAACTTTTCCTTGCAGAAGACAATACAAAGTTTGATCTCAATATCATCATCTTTGTGCTCCGGGCATAATACTCCTTTCCTGTAGTCCATCATCGTAATCACGACGCGTCTTTTTACATCCGGTAGCACACGGCGCCTGTAACCCTTTACCCTCCTCACTTTGCGGAAATGATTAATTTTGTAGTACATCGTGGTACATGCGTATAGATGTTTGACTATCCGGTGTAAACAGCCATCTGCACATGTTTAAGGTCTAACCACTAATCCCGAAAATAGTGGTTGAAAAATTATAATAACTCACGTACATGTGCGTTTCTTGCACCCACAAACCACTATTCTATGAATACAAATCTACCCGCTGGTTTCCGCGTGCAAATGCACCGGATCATCACTCTCTTCCTGTCGTTTTTACTGTTGCTGATTTCTTCCTTTAATGCAGGTGCGCAGACCACACTTGCACAGGGCGATTTATCAATTACGGCATTCAGTGCAAACGCCGGATCAAAAGGAATCACCTTTGTTCCATGGGTGAACCTTTCTGCAGGAACTGTTATCAAATTCACCGATAACGGATTTAATTCAATCCTCAACGCAAATATACCCGGCAATATCCGCTGGAGGGAGCAGGTCATTACCTGGACAGCAACCTCCGCTGTTGCTGCAGGTACGACAGTTTCCATTACGGGAAATGCGCCCGGTACTACCAGTACCGGAACAGTTGTGTTCAGGGCTGCCGATGGTATCACCTCGCAGAACTGGGATCTCAACACGCTCACCGGAGACCAGGTATTTGCATTCCAGGGTAGTGGTGGCAGCGCGGTAAGCGATGCAGCCACTTTTAACGGAACCATTTTATGTGGTATCGGTTTCCAGGGCCAGTCGATCACGAATGGCTCATGGATGCTGCTCGGCAATATCAATGACGCGCTTTCCTACCTCCCGGGCGAACTTACCCTGGGTGACAATCTTTATTTTCCCCTGCTGTCGACCGGTGCACAATACACCGGCCCACGCACAGGATTTTCATCGATCCTTGCTTACAAACTGGCAGTAGCAAATATCCTCAACTGGACTGCCGTGATCGGTGGTTCAGCGACCATTTCGCACAATCTTTTACCCTTCGTACCCGTCGCCACACCACCCGTGGTAACTGTTGATCCAATAGGATCCAACGTATGTGCAGGTGCTGCAAGTTCTTTCACTGTTGCGGCCACCGGCGCCACGACCTACCAGTGGCAGGTTGATGGCGGAATTGGCTGGCTCAATATCATTGACCTTCCCCCATACTCAGGAGCAGGCACTGCAACACTTTCGCTCAGTTTCACGACCAGCCTGATGAACGGGAACAAATACCGTTGCGTGGTTGGCGGCAGCAATTACATAAACTCTGGTGTGGCAACCCTTCGCACATCACATGTTATTTCAACCACCACACAAAACAATGTATCGTGCAATGGTGGTTCAAATGGATCGGCAACGGTAATCCCTGCCAACGGTATTGCGCCATACACCTACCAGTGGACCTCACTTGGCAGCTCTAACGCATCCGTTTCAGGTCTTCAGGCCGGAATCTACTCTGTTAAGGTCACCGATGCCATCGGCTGTATCGATAACGAGGTCGTTGCTATTGTTGAACCAACTGCCCTTGTTGCCACTTCGGACTTTACCAATGTAAGCTGCAATGGCGGCGCAAATGGTTCAGCCGGTGTCATCGTGGGTGGTGGTGTATTCCCGTACAGTTTTGCTTGGACTCCTTCCGGGGGAACAGCAAATGTGGCCCTGGGTCTCACTGCCGGTAACTATGCTGTTACTGCTACCGACATGAACGGTTGCACGATTACAAAAAATTTCAACATTACCCAGCCTGCTGCGCTCACTGCATCCACATCAGTAACGAACATTGCCTGCAGCGGCGGGTTGAGTGGTTCCGCTACCGTGACTCCCACTGGTGGCACGGCACCGTATGGTTACTTATGGCTTCCTGTTGGCGGACTTGGCGCAACTGCCAACAACCTGCCTGCCGGTAATTATACCTGCACCATCGTAGACTCAAAAGGATGCAGTATTGTAAAATCAGTTTCCATATCACAGCCTGCTGCGATCAGCCTCGGCGGATCACAGGTAAACGTAAGCTGTTTCGGTGGCAGCAATGGTTCTGCAACCGTAACCGCATCTGGTGGTACAGGCTCCAAAACGTATAGCTGGTTCCCTTCGGGTGGCAGTGGTGCTACAGCATCCGGCCTCGCTTCAGGAATTTATACCGTAACAGTAACAGATGCGAACGGATGTACAGCTACAAAAACTTTTGTCATTGCACAACCCTTACCAATGGTGGTGACCGCCCTGCATACAGATGTCAGCTGCACCGGTTTCTTTGATGGCACCGCCAGCGCAACCGTACTGGGCGGAACAGCGCCTTACACGTACAACTGGTCACCGTCAGGTGGTACCGGCGCAGTAGCCACCGGCCTGGAGGTTGGTACCTATACCTGCACGGTTACCGATGCAAACGGATGTACCGTCACTGCTTCTTATACAATCGGACAGCTGACTACCATTACCGCAACCAGCACACAGACCAATGTATCGTGCTACGGCGGCAACAACGGATCGGCAACGGTTACCCCTTCAGGTGGTATTGCCCCTTACACTTACAGCTGGTCACCGGCTGGTGGTACAGGTGCAACTGCAACCGGCCTGTCCGCAGGTACCTACACCGTGAATATCCGGGGAGCACTCGGATGTGCCATCAATAAAACGATCGTAATCACCGAACCTGCACCGATTGCTGGTACAGCGAATACCACCACGCAGAACTTCTGCAGTGGCAATGCCACCAGTATTACCCTCAGCTCAGCGGACCCGGCTGTTACTTTCAGCTGGACTGTTACCAACATCAGCGGTGCTGTAACCGGCGCCTCAGCAGGCAGTGGCAACTCCATCACACAGACCCTCAATGGCAAAGGCATTATTGAATACATGGTGACTCCTGCAAAAGGAAGCTGCACCGGTGACCCGATCGTGATCAATGTGGTGGTGAAAGGACTTACCACCCTGACTTCCCAGCCGGTTGATGTGGAAGCAGAAGAAAATGAAACAGTACTGTTTAATGTAAATGCCACTAACTGGACACTGTTCCAGTGGCAGGTTGATCGCGGGGCTGGATTTGAAAGCCTGGCCGACGATGAACAGTACGAGAACGTGAACACCTGGCAGATGACTATCCACAATGTAACATCAGCGCTCTCCGGAAACCGCTACCGTTGCATCGCCTACGGCAACTGCACTGCAGGTGTTATTTCCAATAGTGCTTTACTGACCATCAACAACGGACTGGCACAGACGATCAGCTTCCCCGACTTTGATTCAGTGGTGTACGGTACGCCTGACTTTAATCCGGGCGCAACCAGCACATCGGGCCTGGCCGTTGTTTACAGCAGCAGCGATGACAACATTGCCTCCATTGTTAACGGCAAAATCCATATTAAAAAAGTAGGAACTGTGCTTATCACCGCCAAACAGCCTGGTAATGCAACCTATAAAGCGGCGACCCCGGTACAGCGTCAACTGACCGTGACCCCGAAAGCGCTGACCCTTCAGCTGAATGCCATCCCTGGCGTAACCAAAACGTACGACGGTAATAACCTGGCTTCACTGGGCGCAGGCAACTACACCCTTGTGGGATTAGTTGGACAGGATGCGGTTTCTGTATCGGGTACAGCCGTTTACGATAACGCTAAAGCCGGCGAAAATAAAACGGTTACCATCAGCGACCTGGCACTGGCAGGCGATGACAAGGATAACTATAGCTTCAGTGTTTCATCGGCCACTACAACCGGTACCATTACCCGTAAAGCACTGACTGCTGTGCTGGATGACCTTTCGGTAATCACCAAGGTATACGATGGCAATACGATTGCTTCGATTCCTGCAGGTGTATACCAGCTGACCGGCATGATTGGGACGGACAAGGTAAATCTCAATAATCCGACCACCGGTATTTATGATACCAAACATGGTGGTGAAAACAAACTGGTGACCGTGACCGGCCTGGAGATCAGTGGTGACGATGCAGCCAACTATTCATTGGATATCGATGCAATCCAGCCTGCAAAGGGTGCCATTACCCGCAAACAGGTAACGCTGATGGCAGCAACCGCTACGAAGGTGTACGGCCAGCCTGACCCTGAATTCAGTTACTCGGTTGAAACACTGGTTGCCGGTGATGTATTGCCGGGTGCGCTGGGTCGCACTGCCGGTAAGGATGTGGGTACCTACGATATCAATCTTGGTTCAATCGACGGTGGATCAGACTACGAAATCATAACGTTTGTTCAATCCACCCTGAGCATCACTAAAAAAGATCTTGAGATCAGGGCAGATGCCAAATGGAAAAACTGTGGTAAAATAAATCCTGAGTTCACGTTCACCTATATCGGACTGGTGGGTAACGATCCTGCAACAGAACTGGAAAGAATGCCACAGGCATCCACTACGGCAGACCATATGTCACCAATCGGCGAATACCCGATCACTGTATGGGGCGCAGCTTCAAAAAATTATGAGATCACGCACAACCATGGCACACTCACGGTAATGCCGGCCGACAACAGCGAGTTCGATGTAAGAATCTGGAGTTACACCCCTGGTACCATCCAGGTCCGCATCTACACACGTGTGGCACAAAACGCAAGTATTGTGTTATACAACAGGATCGGACAGGAAGTAATCGTTCACCGCAAGGCTCTTGCCGCAGGTATCAACAGCTTCACCATTCCGGTCGACCAGCTTGCTGCCGGACCATATGTGGTGGGTGTGGGCGCTGCAAGATTCAGGGTAGGACAAAAACTCATGATCCGGTAATTATTTCGCAACCCAAACTCACAATAACCAAAACCGCCCGACTGGGCGGTTTTTTTTGTACCGGAATAGAAAGGATGTTGGCCTGACCCGGATTGTACATATTCCCGGTCGGAGAATTATCAGGGATGCGCCAGCACGTTTCCGATACCCTGCGTTTCGAGCCGGCATTCTTCAGGGATATTGATGTAATAATATTTTATAATATGGCCGGGCCGTTGCGCAGTATTGGCCGTTTTTGCTCTCACCACGGATTATTCGCTATGTTTGGTAGTCAGAAATGAGGGGGTACATATGGCTGGTGCAAATACATACGGAAACAGGCAGGACGATGCCTTTGAACTATCAGGTAATGACAGGCAATCGCCGGCTGGTAAACAAAGCGGCGGGGAACCACCATACCCGGTACCTGAGAACGAAGAACAGCGCATTCAGGCACTCGACACCTACCATATCATGGATACTGCCGAAGAGAAAGACTTCGATGAGCTCACGCAACTTGCCTCAGTCATTTGCGGCACCCCTATAGCGCTTGTCACTTTTATCGACAGGGACAGGCAGTGGATGAAATCCCATCACGGTACCACGCTTACACAGACCCCCAGGGAATATGCCTTCTGCACACATGCAATCGCTGATCCGGCTAATGTGATGGTTGTTCCGGATGCCACGCTCGATATGAGGTTTCGGTCAAACCCGCTGGTGACAGGGGAAACCAATATCAGTTTTTACGCCGGCGTTCCACTGGTTAACCAGGATGGTTTCGCCCTTGGATCCCTTTGTGTCATTGACCATGTCGCCCGGGACCTTCACCCACAACAGGTAAACGCGCTGGTAACCCTTGCCAGGCAGGTGGTTGACAAACTGGAACTACGTCGAAAATCTGAAAGACTGGAACAGGTAAATATTGAGCTTGCCTCTTCACTGGATGCATTGAATACCGCCAACCTGAAACTCCAGGAAATGGATATCCGCAAAGATGAATTCCTGGGCATGGTAAGTCACGAATTGAAAACACCCATCACCAGCCTGAAGGCAAGCCTTCAACTGATGGAGATATCCAGCGGCCAGACTAACAATGAACTTCAGCCATTGCTGGTCCGTAAATCTTTACGCAGCACCGAAAAGATCAATGAACTGGTGGACGACCTGCTGACCATGCACCGTTTTGGTGAAAAGCAGCTACGGATGGGCATGTCGCATTTTAATATCTACCGGCTTTTGCAGGACTGTGCCAGTGAAAAACCTGCGGGCAAAGCAATCACCACCAGGGTGGAAGGCGAACAGGACCTTTCCGTTTTTGCCGATGAACACAGGATAGAACAGGTGGTCAGTAACCTGCTGGGCAACGCCATGAAATATGCCAATCAGTCGGATGAAATTGTCCTGACGGTAAAACGGTCAGGGACGATGATCCGTGTATCCGTTCGCGACCAGGGCCCGGGCATTCCGGCAGAACACATTCCGTATCTGTTCGATCGATACTGGAGGGCCGATCACATGGGTTCCACCTACAGTGGACTGGGCCTCGGACTATATATCTGTTCGGAAATAATCAGCCGGCATAACGGACGCATTGGTGTTGAATCGGAAGCCGGCCAGGGAGCAGAATTCTGGTTCGAACTGCCTGCCTGAACCTTTGCCCACCGGTTCACCGGCATTATTCCTTTTGATAAATTGCAACGGTGCGCCCCTGCAACTGTCTGACTGCTCCTCTACACCACCCGTGCTTTCATCCGTTCAAGAAACTGTTCCTTGTATATGCCACTGATCGGAATCCGGATACCAGATTTTTTGAGAACGAGCTCATTGTTCTCCATCGATGCCACCTGGCTGATGGCAACAATGTAGGATTTCTGCACCCGCATAAAATTTTCAGCCGGCAGGCGATGCTCTACTTCTTTCAGTGAAAGATGTGCAAGCACTTTGCCCGATCCTGTCTGGAAGGAAACATAATTGTTTTTTGCCTCTATGAAGATAAGATCGGCCAGGTCGACCCTGATCCTTTTGCCCCTGGTGCCAGCCTTTACAAAAAGGAAATCGGATGTCTCCCGGTCGAGCATCTGACGATCCCGTGCGAGTATGGTATTCGCCCGCACAATAGCTTCCGAAAACCGGTCGTATTCGACTGGCTTTAACAGGTAATCCACCACATCCAGCTCATAACCGGTTACCGCATAACCTGCATGGGCAGTGCAGAAAATTACCCTTGCCGCGTTCCCGATCCAGCGGGTGAGGTCAAGACCATTCACTTCCTGCAATTCAATGTCGAGAAAAACCAGGTTGGGTTTCATCAGGTTGACCAGTTCGAGTCCGCGGATCCCATCGGTGGATGCCCCCACCAGTTCAAGGATCGGACAGCGAAGGATGTGGCGGGTCAGGCTTTCTATTGCAGACGGTTCATCGTCAATGACCAGGCATTTAATCATGGGCATCAGTTATAGATGATGAGTTCAACATTATAAAAACGTTCATCCTTACGGTTACTCAGGATGTATTGATCCTTGAAGTTGGCTTCCAGCCTTCGTTTCAGGTTGGCCAACCCCCGATTGGTGGAAGGTGCCAGGTCCATCCGGCGCAGGATCTTGTTCCTGCAGCGGAAATGAAGTTCGTTCGATCGCATCACCAGCGATATCAGCACCGGGTTGGCCGGATCATTCAAATCACCATACTTCATGGCGTTTTCCACCATCGTGATCATCGAAAGGGGAGGGACCATCTGGCCGTCGGGTTTGCCATCGAGATAAAACATCACCAGCCTGGAATCCCTGAACCTCATACGGTGAATCTCCAGTAACAGCTGGAGGTTTTCCAGTTCTTTTTCCACCGGCACCCGCCCGGGTTGCTCCTCGGTCGTTTCTATCGAATACCGCATCATCCTGGAAAGTTTGGCAATGTTACCTGCCAGCTGCTCAGAATGTTCCTGCGCCTGCGCGTACAATACATTCAGCGTGTTATGCAGGAAATGCGGATTGATCTCTGCCCGCAGGAAGGCATGCTCCAGTAACAGGTTTTCCTGCGTTACCCTTAGATCCGCTTCCTTCAGCCTGATGTTCTCCAGTTCTTTTTCCAGGGTACGCTCACGCAACTGGTTGAGCTGCGTTCTTTTCCTGAAGTTCCGCTCAATAAAAAAATAAAGCAGCGCATACGCGAAATACTGCACGAAGCCCAGCAGTGCGCCTTTTGCAAAAGCATCCAGCTGGTCCGACTTATACAACTCGACACCGAATGCAGGCAGGATGAGGTACACATATACATGACCCATTGTTGAGGCCGTAAAGAAAAAGATCACCATGCCTGCTACAATCCATCCCGGCTCCTGGTCTTCGAACGAACGAAGCAGGTGCAAGCTGCCGTAAAATACCAGCACAAAGGGAAGCAGGAACAGCAGGGTGCGTGAAAGTTGCAGCCCCGGATCAGTCAGGTAGTTGGCCCCGTAAAGAAGCGATCCATAAATGAGCCAGGCAAGCAGGTGGGCAAATAGCAGACGGCCTTTCCTGTTAATTAATGTTGGAGACAGAGTCATACGTTCAGGTTCTACAGTTGTTCTTGAATTTAATTAATACGTGTTCCTGTAACAGTCGCGTGATCACGCTTTTTTCCTGATCATCCGGAACGATCGGCAAAGCGCTGCTCCTGTCCAGCAGGTTGTACAAATCTTGTCCTATTTCGAACGAGCTGTAGGTGTTTTTCCGCATTAAAAAATGTTTTTTACCCATCGTTAGTAATGAAAAGCTGTTCCGGTCAAGCTGGTAGCAGGTTTCAAGGTGGCCGTTCCATGGTGCCGGCTGGTCTCCGGCGTTAATTACGGCTGTTTTATGCAGGTACAACCATCCTTCCCATTGCTCGGGGCAGCGGGTGATAATTGGCTCAGCCAGCTGGTAAAGTTGCCGGGTCAGCGCGGGTGCGCAGGTTTCCTGGCCATCGAGTGCTGGTTCCACCGGATCAAAAAATTTCAGGCGGATATCGTCCCATGCGGGCCGGTAGCAAACCACGGGAAAAACAGGAACCTGGGCTTTTGCTGCAAGGACGGCAATACCCTTTCGCGCATGCACGCGCGCGCCCAGCAGCGGAATGATGCAGGTGTTACTGTTATCCCGCGTGGCCTCACCGCTCCCCGAGTTGCCGTCGATATAAAAGACCAGTGAACGGCCCTGTTTAAGCTCGCGCAACATCCTGAATACCGAGCGCGGATCCGATGCATTGATGGTAGGCAGGCCCGAGCCGGTGAAACCCCGGAAGATCCGGTCCAGCAACAACCCTTCGCTGGATAATATCGCCTCACCTGCCACCAGTACGAAGGGGATACGTTGCGTTCCCAACAGGATGTTAAGCAACCGGTAGGATCCGGTATGGAAGGTACAGATGATGGACGGTCCACGTGATAGCTGCCGGACCACCGGTCCCTGAAACCCTTCAGCAGTCAACCGTTCCAGAGCATAGATGCTTCCCTGTTCCAGCACTCCCAGTTTTTTATGGGTGAGTAATTTTGCAAAGAGGGCTGCATGTGCCGAAGCATCGATGTGCGGCAGGAAATTACTCAGGTTAGCACCGGCCAGGGCAAATTGCCCGTTGAGTTGTTCATTCCACGAGAAGTCCCGCATGTTTTCAAACTGCCGGATAATGGCGTCCCTTTCAGTTGCGTAATTGTTGGATGGCATAAGAAGTAAGTTGATTCAGCACAGCATGGAACCCGGTATAAAAAAAGGAACCCTTACAGATTCCTTTGGCCTTCTTACGGTGTTCCTGGTTTACCTGGCGGAATGGGCGGAATGGTGTCGATACAACAGTCGTACTCAAAAAAAGAAAGTATACCGGTGATCGCCTTGCTGAACCGATGCTCCATTTCCGCGAGGCTGAGCGCGTCCGTAAGCGGGATAACATTTGTTTCCATGCTGATGTTTGAATGGTTAAATAAAACTGCCGGCTGGCAGTGATGTCCGGCCAAACATCGTTTACCACGCGGATATGGTAAAAAGCAATACGTGAAGTGCATCTCGGAAGTGGTAAAAACTGGTATAGTGTGTGTTGGGATCACAACAGTTATCTTTACAACTCAGCTGAAACAGCATATGAAGTATTTTAACCGGAAAGTTTTTATAACCGCATCGATGATAACGGGACTGCTGGTGGTGATCAGTATGTTTTCCACGCTGGAAGCGCAATCGGGTAAAAACGGCAGTAATGCCATGATGAAACTGCTTGCCGGGCTGTTCAACGTACTTCGTTTTCCGGCGCATACCGTTATTGGCTCGGCCGTGGAATCCAGTACATTGTTGTTCTGTGCCGGGCTATTACTTAATTGCTTGTTTTACGGTTTTATCTACGAACGCGTGTATTCATTTTTCCAACGTCGGCGGCAAAACGGGGCCGGGATAAAATGATTGTCGTGAACGACCTCCCCAATTGACCGGTATGACCTCCCTTGGCTGCGCTGCCTTGTTTAATTTTGAGTCAAACTTATAATCATGGTACAGCCTCATTTTTATTTTAATTTTCCCGGTACGGCCGAAGCAGCTTTGCGTTTCTACCAATCCGTACTCGGTGGCGAATTCCCGGTTATTATGCGTATGAAGGACATGCCGCAGATGCCCGGGGTGGAAAAGCTTTCCGCCGACGAAATGGACAAGATGATGCACATGTCCCTCATCCTTCCCAATGGCTCCATGTTCATGGCTACGGATGCACTGGAATCAATGGGTTTTAAACTGCAGCCTGGAAACAGTATCCAGGTTTCACTGGGTGTTTCATCGAAAGAGGAAGCCGATCAGGTATACGGCGGTCTCAGTGCGGGTGGCTCGGCCATCAGTGGCATGAGGATCGAAATGTGGGGCGACTACTTCGGTACATTCACCGATAAATTCAATGTGCAGTGGATGGTTAGTTTTAGCGAAAACCCGGGTCATGGCGAAGTGTTCGACAGACTGGAGTCGGCAAAAAAACCTGCATAACATCCAACAGCAGGTCATACCCTGGCATACATCAAGTATTCGGATCGCATCCTGCCCAAACAATGCGGCTCACCCGGTCTTACCTGTTACACATGAACCGGTACTTCCGGGGTGGTTACGACCTGCCGGTTGCTGCCCCTGGTGAGTGAGATCATGGCTGCGCAAAAAACGAGTGCGCTGGTGACCAGGTAAACTTTCTGCATACCATAAACCTGGGCGGCTTCGCTGAGCGGCCCGCCCGGGTTGATGGATGCATACCGGTCGCGGAACCCATACCAGACGGCTGCGCCCAGCGCGATGCCGAACACCAGTCCAAGGTTGCGCATAAAAGAAATCAGGCTGCTGGCGACGCCGCGTTCCAGGATGGGAGCGGAGTTGAGGGCGCTGCTGCTGTTGGGCGACTGGAACAATCCAAAACCAAGGCTAAGCATGGATAAACGCCAGATGATATCAACGGCTGTCCATCCCGGTTGCAGGAACGACAGGAAAAAGTAACCGGTTGAGGTGATGAGCAGTCCCGCACTGGCAATCCACCTCGTACTTATTTTATCGGATAAATATCCGCCGATTGGCGCGGCCACGCTGAGGGTAAGCGGGCCAGCAAGCAGGATCAGTCCCGCCTCCTGCGGACTGAAACCGAGCAACAGCTGCAGGAAAAAGGGAAGGATATAAATATTTGCACCATTGGCCATAAAGGCCAGCCCGGCAGTGCCCAGCGCTGAGGAAAAAGCACGCACGCGGAACATGGAAAGCTGGAGCATGGGAGCGGGGATCCGGTTTTCCCAGAACAGGAACACAGTCAATAACACCAGGCCCATCGCAAGCATCAGTATAACAAACCCGTTGGTCCATCCGTAAGTAGCCTCCGTGCCGAAATCGACCCCAACGAGGAGGCAGGTAACCCCGATGCAAAATAAGAGTGCGCCGGTGATATCAAAGCGGGCCGACTTCACTTTTGGAATCGAAGGCAATACCTTCCATGCCCGCCAGATGGCAATCAACCCGATTGGCACGTTTACATAAAAAATACTTTCCCAGCCGAAATGCTCCAGCAGCAATCCACCCGCAACCGGGCCGGTACTGCTGCCCGCTGCCACCACTGTCCCCATCAGTCCGAGTGCACGGCCGCGTTCGGCCGGCTTGAAAGCATCACTCACAATGGCCGGGCCAATCGCAAACATCATGGAAGCCCCGATGCCCTGGATCACGCGGAATCCCACCAGCGACCAGATGTCCCATGATAGGCCGCACAGCAGCGAACCGAGCACAAATACGGAGAAGCCAGTGATGTAAATGTTTTTCCGGCCAAAGAGGTCAGACAACTTTCCCATGATGAGCAATGTGCTGGTGGTTACCAGCAGGTAACTCAGTACAATCCATTCCACGTTGTCACCGGCATTGAGTTCACGCCGGATGGTCGGTAACGCAATGTTGACAATGCTGCTGTCGAGCGTGGCCATAAATGTGCCCAGTGCCACGGTGGCAAGGACCATCCATTTACCAGGTGCTGGTTTAGTACTTATCCCGGAACCATTCTGATCATCCATATATGGGAAGTTCTATTTACACGATAATACCATTTCCTGGTAATTTGGAGGGAACTCAACCAACCATATGCCAAAATTCCCGGTCAGTCTCCTGTTTGTAGGCGGTCGCACTTCCACGGTATCAAAAATCAGCAACTGAAAAACAAAAGCCCCGGTGTATAAATCCAGGGCTCCTGCCTACATCTTTTTTCCTGCCGCTGTTCACAGTAGTGAGGTTACAGGCAATTACCTTCCGCCCGTTCCCCTTGCCTTCGGCAATTCTTTCCTGGGTAATTTCTCATCACGCATGGCCGCGTTGTATACAAAGGCCGCCACAATGGTGGAGATCTGTTTCAGGTCGGCCGCAATCAGGTGGTCGTAGGAATCCATATTGGTATGGTGTGTACGCGTGTTATATTCAATTCCATCCTGGATAAACTGGAAGCCTGGCAGTCCGACCGCATCGAACGACTGGTGATCGGTGCCACCGGTGTTCGAAACAGTAACAGTGGATGCACCAAGATCAGCAAACGGTTTGAACCATTCCTGGAAAATTGATTTTACCTGTTCGTTACCCTGCGTATAGATGCCGCGGATTTTACCGGTACCGTTATCGATGTTGAAGTAAGAGGAGAACTTTCCATGTTCTGGTTTCAGTTCCATGGTGGAGGGATCGGCAAAATGGTTTTTTACATAACCGCGTGATCCAAGCAGCCCCTGTTCTTCGCCATTCCACAATGCAATACGAATGGTACGGCGAGGTTTTACACCAATCGCTTTCAGGATACGCACCGCTTCCATCATAACCGAACATCCGGCCGCATTATCGGTTGCACCTGTAGCGCCCTGCCAGCTGTCGAGGTGTCCGCCCAGCATAACAATTTCTTCTTTCAGCGTGGGGTCTGTCCCTTTTATTTCCGCAATCACGTTGTATCCTTTCGTGTCTTTTTCGTTCATGCTGGTCTGCACATCCACATCCAGTTTTACCGGTATGCCGGCGTTTGCCAGCCGGCAGATGCTCATGTAATCTTCAAAGGCAACCATGATGTCGAGGAAATTATCCTTTGCCCCCGGAGCGTAAGCGCCACCACCCTGCACAAACAGTGTTCCGTCATGCCCGCGGGTACTCATGCTCAGCATGGCAACGGCGCCTTCTGCATCGGCCATTGCTTTCAATGCGTTCATCATGGAAGCACCACCGGCATTGGCTTCCCGCATCCTTCGCATAGTGGCTGTGTCCATCGGTGCACGGGCAGGTGCCGGAGCGGCAGCGGCCATTTTTTCGAGCGTGGAATCTGCATAACGGGTAGCATCGGCAGTAAAAGTCTGTTTGAGTGTATCTGTTTTATAGATCACGATGACCTTGCCCTTCAGTTTGCCTTTGTAAGCCTGTAGGCCGACCGAATCGGCTGCCTTCACCAGGATCACCTCCGCATTTTTCAGTCCACCCGATCCCTTAGTCCATGTTTTCGGGAAAGCAATCAGCGGCCGGTAGTAGGGGGCCGACATGGCCACATAACTTTTCTGCAGGTCCCATGTTTTTCCAAAGTCACCCCATGGTTCCAGTGCTGCGTTTTCCAGTCCCCATTTTTTAAGTTCGGACACGGCCCAGGTGGATGCCCTGGTATACCCGGCCGACTTCGCCAGCCTCGGACCACTTACATCTGTCAGGTAAAATGCAATGTCCATCACCTTTGAATTATTCAATCCTTCATTGCGGATTTTTTGCATCATGTCCGCGTCAATTTTTTCCTGCGCAAATGCAGGGCTGGCAGCGACTGCCAGCAGAAGGAGTCCGATTACTTTTCTCATGAGTGTGTGTTTGTTATGGTTGGAAGGTAAATTATCTAAACTAATATTTTGTTCGTACGAAATATTTCCTACCTTTAGTCCGTTATGAAAAATAAACTACCCGCTATTGAGCCCACCAAGTCTGAACTCGAAATCCTGCAGGTGTTATGGCATACCGGCCCGGCCACCGTTCGCGCTGTGCATACCGAACTGGAAAAGCAACGGGATATCAACTACACGACCACACTGAAACTGATGCAGATCATGACGGAGAAGGGGTTACTCAAACGTGATGAAACGGAGATGAAACATGTGTATGCAGTAGTGGAAGAAGAACACAAAACCAAATCACACCTGCTGCAGAAGTTTGTCGACTCCATGTATAAAGGGTCGGCCAGCCAGCTGGTGATGCAGTTACTGGGAAATAAAAAAACATCCAGCCAGGAAATCCAGGAGATCCGTGAGCTGCTTAAAAAACTGGATAAATAATCAGTCATGGAAACGAAACTCCTTTTCAGCTTTCCGGAAACAGTTTTAAAATCGTTGAGTGCCTGGTTGCTGCATTCACTATGGGCCGGTGTGGTGCTCGCAGTGCTGGCATCGGTGGTAATGCTGGCCACCAGGCGGGCTCCGGCACGTAAGCGGTACAACCTGCTGCTGGCGTGCATCACTTGCTTCGCTTTAATGATGTGCGTGATCCTGGGTGTCGGTTTGTACACATTCACCGGCCATGGAACCATTTCCGGAATCGTGCCTGTCCTCAATCAACCCGTTGCACCGGCTATCATTCCGGCGCATCAGCAACCACCCGTTTTTACCGCCCGGCTTTTACAACTGGTCGATGAATATTCCCTGGCCATCGTTTCCGCCTGGATGATCGTTGTACTGGCCCGGAGCCTGCGGCTGGCGGGTGCACTGTATAATATCCACCTGCTGCGTTCAAGGAATAACGAACCGGTAACGGCCGCGTGGCAGCAACGGCTGGAGCAACTGGCAGTAAGTATTGGGTTAAACCGGCATGTAAGCCTGCTGCAATCACATGCGGTGTCGGTACCTATGGTCATCGGTCACTTCAAACCGTTTATCCTGTTGCCTTTCAGCCTGGTCACTTCATTACCTGCATCACAGGTGGAAGCCATCCTGCTGCATGAACTGGCGCATATTGCACGACGTGATTACCTGGTAAACCTGCTGGTGAACCTGCTGGAAACGATATTCTTTTTTAACCCGGCCGTTATCTGGGTATCCTCCCTGCTACGTAAGGAACGGGAAAACTGCTGTGATGATATGACGGTCCGCCACGTCAGTGACCCGCGTGATTATATTGAAGCATTACTCTGGTGCCAGCAACGACAGCAGGATCCTGCCCCCGCTTTTGCAACAGCACTGCTGGACCAGCCCAGGCACCTGCTGGGACGTGTAAAAAGGATAATCAACAAAAACAATAACCGAACATTAAACAACATGGAAAAATCAATTGTTTCAATCAGCCTGGTGACAGCAGGGTTGCTGGTAATGGCTTTTACTGTCAAAACAGATGTACCCGAGCGAAGCGGCCACGCGTCAACAAATGCGGTTCCGAAATGCCCCGAGAACGGTAGTGTGTTCCTGAACGACTACTGGAACCGGCAATACCTGGTAAGGGATACCGTTCCGCCACCACCACCGC
>SDZZ01000756.1 GCA_004173255.1 Chitinophagaceae bacterium
TTTTTGAGGCATATAGAACGTAACTCGATACTTATTTTTCTTATTCCGGCCGATGCCGATGATATTGGAAAAGAATATGAAATTTTGCTGGATGAACTACGCCGTTACAACCCTGAAATTTTAGATAAAGAACATATCGAAGCTGATCAGGATGCCATTTGGCAGTACGCTCCAGTCACGCGTGACCATCCATATCAGGAGATAAAAGCCGGTCACCATGACCAGCCAAAGCGCCATCTGCAGGCGGGAAAGGCTGTAAGGTCTTTGTTTGCCCTCATCGGGCTGGCAGTCCGTGTCCCGAATGATGTCGGTAGTGCGTGCGAGATGCACAAACAGGATAAGCAGCACCAGCATTTCGCCTAGAAGTGCCCACCACCAAGAGGCGACCACCCTCAACTGCACGGATTTATCCTCCGCCAGAACCCCCGGCCCGATGAAGTCGCTCATCAAAGTGTTGCCGCTCTCCGTCCCCAAAGTCAGCGCAACCGGCATGTGGGCACCGGCAGTTCCCGGTCTGCCCAGAAGCGCTACCCATGCCTCCCTGTTGTTCTTTTCGCCAGTGCGGCGCAGGTGAAAACGGAACTCCGTTGTTTCCGTTCCCTTGGCTTCCGCCTGAAAGGCCCGGCGGTCAATCCCCACCGGATAACACCCTTTCACCGGAATGCCGTTGATGTAGACGACAAGGTTTCTGAGCACGTCCGCCGGAGCCGATGTGCCTTTTACCCTGCTGATCCAAGCGTCAAGGCTGCGGTCCTCCCCGGAAGGTAAAGCAACTGGTGCCGGTGCTCCTGGAGCCGCCTTTGGCGGCGGCTGCGACTTCACTGTGACAGTGACGTGATCATCCAGCCGCAGTTCATAAAATAGGCGCTCGTTTTCACCCTTTGTTACAAAGGAGGTCTTAACCCAGACCACCCTCGGGCCAGTAGAGAGGTCCGGCACGGCGGTTTCTCCCGGAACCGGCGTGCCGTCCCGACTTTGATCCACAAAAATACTAATCAGGGGAATTATCCCTAATAGAATGAACAGTATGAGAATCAGGCGCATCGTAAAACGGTTTTGCTTTAAATGATATACCGGAGCGTTCATCATTCGTTACAGATTTTCTTTAGTTTATTCAAAAAACTTCAAAAAAGGCATACTTGGGTGTTTAAGCAGGAAATTATCCGATCGTTTCTTTTTACCAAGGGCCTTCGTTTTTTGGACTAAACTTGTGAAAAATTGACCACTGTTTTTAATGCTGTAGGTATTGATCCTGGTTGAGTCTATATTTAGAAATGTGGTCAGATAATCCCCGGCATTTAGAAATGTGGTCAGATAATCCCCGGCCATCTGTATTTTTATAGAGGGGGTTGAATATATGGGCACCTCTGAAAATCTCCCCAACAGTTTGCAATCGGTCCGGAACCTGGTAAAGACGCTGACAACACCATGGCCAA
>SDZZ01000236.1 GCA_004173255.1 Chitinophagaceae bacterium
AGTCATGGGCGGGTGTTTACACCGATATCTTCCGAATTATCAACACGTTCCTTTTGCAGCTGCACAATTTGAAAGATGTTTTCATTTCAGCGATTACTATTTTTTGTTGCCGGGGATAACACGATTGGCCTTTTGATAAAATGGCGTGATTAACAGGATGGCCGGCAGCAGGTTGATCATGAAGGATACCTGATTCACGCCGCTTTCATAACCGTTTGAAAAACTGAAAGCGAATGCATGTAATTCAGGATTAAAACGGGACCGGTTTGAATCGCCGTAAATGAACCCGGCAACTGGCCCGGCATAAATCCCGAAGTAAACCCCTTTGATGGAAAACGCGAATGACTGTAAAAAAAGTGATGCGCGGATCGTTCGCGCAGCGATGGCTGAACGAGACCCGAAGATGCCGGCTAAACCGGAAGAAAAAAAGAACAGCAGCACCAATAAAGTGAGCGATGAAGGGATGACTGACGACAGGATGCCCTGTGTTCCTGTCTGGTAAACAAAAAAGCAAAGCATACCTGCAGAGCAGATAACAAGATACCCGGCAATAGTTTTTTGGAAAGACCTGACTGGTTGGGATGGCATGCGCGAGCGATTAAACCGGGCAAAAATAATCAATGCAGTCATGCGAGGCATTATTTACATGAGCTGTCTGTTTCCAAAAAAAGACCCGGACACTGATTGTTCAGTGCCCGGGTATATGACGAACTCATTGTGTAAACGCGTTGGTCAGTTGCCCCTGCGCCGTGTGCCGGCCCCGCCGGTCTGCGGATTTTCGCGGTTCATTTCATAAATATCAACCGGCTGGTCAAAATCGCCGATCAGCCATTTTGCGTAATAATCTGCCAGTACATAGAAGAAATATTCAGACATATCACCATAGCCATGACGTTGTCCGGGCAACACAACCAGGTCAAAACGTTTGTTGGCCTTGATCAGTGCGTTGACCACACGGATGGTGTTGGCAGGGTGTACATTGTTATCGATATCACCGGTTGTCAGCATCAGGTGTCCTTTTAAATTTTTTGCCAGGTCGGGGTTTTTATCGATGTTATAGATAAATGAAGTATCCCCTTTTTCGCCCACCTGTTCCTGCACACCATGGTGTTTTTCACTCCACCACCTGTTGTAAATGCTGTTGTCGTGGTTGCCGGAGGATGATACTGCTACCTTGAAGAAATCAGGATAAACCAGCATGGCGGCGGTGCTCATAAACCCACCACCTGAGTGGCCGTGGATTCCCACGCGGTCGATATCAATGTATGGATAACGATCGCTCAGTTGTTCGATTGCCGCCTTTTTATCGGCCAGCCCATAGTCGCGCAGGTTACCATACCCGTAGTTATGGTACCATTTGGAGCGACCTGGATTACCGCCCCGGTTACCAACCGTAACTACAATCAGTCCGATCTGTGCAATGCGGTCGGTGCGTGCACCCGGCACGGCGAAAGCCTTGTTCACCGCTTCGGTCTGCGGACCTGGATACACGTACTCCACTACCGGATATTTTTTCGTGCTGTCAAAGTTGTAGGGCTTGTACATCACACCGTACAGGTCGGTAATACCGTCATCTGCTTTTACTTTAAAGATGTCAGGGAATTTATAGCCCGAAGCCATCAGGGAAGAGAAGTCGGCCTTTTCAAGATCCATGATCTTTTTACCTTCTGCGTTGAATAAAGCCGATGCAGGTATGGTGTTAACGCGCGAGTAGTTGTCAACAAAATATTTTTCGTTGTCGTTCATGCTTACGCTGTGTTCGAATTCACCTTTGTTGATCAGGCGCAGGTCGGACCCATCGAAGTTGACCCGGTAAGCATGATTGTAGTACGGGTCTTCGCTGGCTTCTTTTCCATTGGCAGAAAAATAAAGCACCCTTTTAGTTTCATCGATACCCAGGATGTCTTCGCAGTGGTACGGACCGGAAGTAATCTGGTTTTTCAGTTTACCTGCTGCATCATACAGATAGAAATGCGCCCAGCCATCGCGTTCGCTCCACTCGATCAGTTCCTCCCCGCCTTTCACCAGGCCGAGACGGCGTGTTTCCACGTACGTATTCAGGCGCTCCTCAATCAGTGGCTTCACCACGTTTCCCTGTATGTCGACCATACATACATCTATGCGTTTGAGGTCGCGGCTCGTACGTGTGAAGTACAGTTTATCATTGGTACCGTGCCACAGGGACGGACGCCAGTCGTCATCACGGCTGCTTTGCAGGACCGGGGCGGACCACAGCGAAATGTCCTGGTCCTTGAATTGTTTTACATTCAGTTCTTTCTGGGTCCTTGCTGCTACGTCGAACAGCAGTACATAGTCGATCGCCGCTTCCTTTTCACCCGGCATCTGGTACTTGTAAGTTTCCAGGGTGGGTCGTGGATCGGCGATACTGTTGATCACCCAAAGCTCCTTTACAGCCCGCTGGTCGGCCCGCACCATGGCAAAATGCCTGGAATCGGCCGACCAGTAAATCTGCACCGGTTTGCGTTTGTCCTTGTTCTTGATTTTATCGACATTGGTTTCATTCCCGAAATCGCTGGCGTAACTGAAGTATTCCACGCCATCGGTGGTAAGTTGTTTTTCCACGATGGTGCTGTCGTCTTCACTTTTGATGGCTTTTTCCAGGTTGGCCTGGTCCATCGTGTACAGGTTGTGGTTCTTTGCAAACACCACCGTTTGTTTATCCGGTGAAACTGAAGCCCAGCGTGGATTACGTTTCGGCTTTTTATAGTCGGTCAGTTCGGTGATCTTTCCCGAAGCCAGTTCATATTCAAAATAAAACTTCTTGATTTCCTTTGCAGGCTTTGCCGGTTTTTTGGCAGTGGTGTCCTTGATCTCGATCTCCAGCGAACTCTTTACCTGGAATTGTATGGTGTTCTCGTCCCTGATAAACTGGATACTGTCAATGAGCAGGTGCTGCGCATCAAATGGATCCTTTACAATGCGGGTCAGTTCGGCCGCCATGCGGTCATTGTCGAACAGGAATTTCTTTTCGCCTTTGGCAGGGTCCACGATATACCAGTTTTTACCACTGGTGGTTTCATAAGTGTACCAGAAACGATCAGATTGTTTCAGCCAGTGTGGCGTAACCATGGTACTGAATACCATCTTTTCCAGTTTAGGCCCCGAAAACCGGGAGGCCAGCTGGTAATTTGCTTTGGATGACTGTGCCAGCAGGCAGGTACAAAACAGCAATGAAGCCAGAACAAGGAGGTACTTCCTCATCAGTTAAGATTGGTTTGGTGAATAAAAGTAGTTGCGCCGGGAATCGGCAATTGGTGTAATGGGATCAGCAATATAGTAAAAATCACGTTGCGTGATCACCGCCACAGGTGAGGAACGGAGGCTGGATGGTTCAGGGCGGTGTCAGAGCCGGACGAGATTTTTCCGGATTGCTTCGAGACATAAGCCTACCCGCGAAGCCACCTTGAATTTTTCGAACATTGCTTCCCGGTAACCATCGACTGTCCGTTCGGCGATGCCCATTTCCAGGGCGATCTGCTTGTATGTACGGTCGCTGCATACCAGTTCGAGAAACTGGAGTTCGCGGCCTGTCACCTTGAATTGCTGGTCCTTGTCCTGCGAAATGATGAGACGACGGTAGTTGACATTACTTGCGTCGCCGTTATAAAAACCTTTGCTGTTGATTTCCTCGAGTGCTTTTTCGAGTTCGGTCGGATGGGTGTCCTTAAGCAGGTAGGCGCAGCAGCCTGCGCGGATCATGGAGATGATGGTCTTGTCCTCGTCGTTCATGGAAAGGGCCACCAGTTTTATTCCGGGATGTTGTTCGGTGAGCCATCGCGCAGTTGCCACACCATCCATCACCGGCATGTTCACATCGATCAGCATAATTTCAGGAATGGAGGTCCCGGTCTGCAGTTTTTCCTGCAGGTCTTTCCCGTTCAGGGCTTCCACTACCACTTCATATTCACGGAAACTTTCAATCATCAGTGAAAGTGATTTTAAAAAAAGCTGGTGATCGTCAATCAGTCCTATCCTGGTCTTCATACATCGTCTTTTCTAGCGGTAAATTAATAAACACCCTGGTACCCCCGGCCGGTGGTGACTGCCATTCAATTTCGCCCCCAAGAAGCCGCACCCGCTGTTTCATATTCAGCAGCCCTATGCCGTTCCTGTTGCCGGTTTCCGCAAAACCGCTGCCATTGTCGGTCAAAGATACGTGCAGGCGGTCACCATCCTGCGTCACATCCATCACCAGGTGGTTAGCGCCCGAATGTTTGATTACATTCTGGATAGCCTCCTGCACAATGCGGAAAAGGAGGATTTGTTTATCAGCAGTCATGGGAATGCGGGGAAGACAGGTCAGTTCGACCCGGAGACGGTCATCCGTATTGAGACGTTGTGTTTCCGTGCGCAGGTTGTCCACAAAATCGAATTGTTCGAGCCATTCCCTGGTCATTGACTTACTCAGGGCGCGAAGTTCATGGATGGCCTTACCAAGTGTAGTTGTGGCAGTGAGCAGTGTATCGGGAACCGGGGAAAGCGTCCGTTCGGTGAGTCCAAGCAGCATCTTGGTGGTGCTGAGCAGTTGCCCGATATTATCGTGCAACTCGCCGCCGAGGGTGGCAAAGGTGGCCTCCTGTACCTCAATCTGAGCGTGCAGGATCTGGGTATCAAATTCCTGCTTCATCACCAGTTTCTCTTCTTCGTGGTTCCGTTTGCGTTCATTATAGAGGCGTACGTAAAAAAGCAGGAAGACTCCGGCGATCAGGAAGACCGAGGTAATAAGGATGACTGTGACAATGATATTCTGTTCCGTTTGATGCATAGGAAGGCGTAACTCCAGCAGGCGTATAAAATAAAGTTAAGCACAACCATGATAATAAAACGGATGGGGATTCCGGTTGAGGCATAAATACGTTGCAGTTGTACCACAAATGCATTGAGCCCGGTGCTTCCGAAGTAAAAAATAAACAGGCCGCTGATGATCCAGAACGGCGGGTAACGCGGCAGGTCCACATACTCGCGCGCCCGCAGCAGGCGGTAATAAAAAAGACAGCAACAGATCACAATGAGGATGGACCCGGAAAGGTTACTCATTGCATTATAGCGTACAAAACCATTGCTGTATCCCTCGTACAACCAGAAAGCAAAAAGCAGGATGTATGCACCGGCGAACCAATACCGTTTTATTCCGTAGTGGCCCATGATACGCGCCAGCACCAGGGCTTTGAATGCCATTTCCAGGGGCAGGTATGTGTTGTACACCCATTCATTGCTGTGTCCCGGGTTGATGTGGAAGTAATACAGGAACCCGGTTACTTCAGTAAGGACCGTAAGCAGCATGAACCAGATAAAGAGGCGCCACCACTGCCGGCTGGACCAAAGGCTGGCCGTACAGATTACCAGGCAGATCAGTTCAATCCATATGACCAGGGTAAATTTGAACATTACGGGAACATTGTGCCGGTATTGTATACCGGGCCTTTCGGTTTTGTGGTATCGGTAAGTCTCATTTGTGCACCAGTGGTAAAATCAACCTGGTGATCATAAAATGCGCTGTCGGTCACAAAATAATCCAAAGCGTCGTATTTATTTTTCTTATTTACCAGGGTGGGTACAAAACAGAAATCTGTTTTGGCAATGCCGTCGCGGTCGCGGCGCAGCATCCAGTAACAGCCAACCCTCCATTCGTACTGTGACCAATCCTGAGACTTTTCCTTGAAATACCGGATCTCCGATGCCACAATTTTAGGGTATACCGAGTCGAGGTATTGTTTAATCTCCTGCGGGGTATAATAAATACCATAACTGATTGGTGCGGAATCGTTGCTGGTCAGTGTGCGGAAAGCTATCACATCCTCGGTGGCCTGCTGGTCATTAATCTCGTTAATGCCGTAACCCGGTCCGCCATTTATCCAGGGGTCAACCGGCTGGGGAGGCTGCTCGTTGTCGGAGCCGGATTTGCTGAGCAGGTAAAAATTAAACACAAGGGAAATGATCAGGCCAGTGAGCAGGAAAAGGAGTCCGGTTGTTTTGGTAGCAGGTCCGCCAGGCATATTACAGGTTTGGGTTAAGCCTGCAATTTGCATGAATGACTGCTTCGCCTGTCACGTATTATACCCGTGCCCTACCCCGGGAAAATTCCCGGTATCCGAAGCAGGTGTTTTAGCACCGGAAAAAAATTTATCAGTAAAATATGCGGGTGCTGGCAAGCTGATCAGCTTTTTGTACAACGGAATTCCATTGTTTTCTTTTCCGGCCCCGTCCCCGACTGGTCAAAATTTTCAATCAGCATTGTTGTTGCATCGGGAAAACTAACAACCTGCCGGATATTGATTGCTTTACCGCTGACAGGATCGGTCAGTTGCCCTTTGAGATCAGCTGCTTTTTTGCTTTCATCCCATTTGCCACGGAGGAAAGTCATACCCGAGCCCATATTGGTATAGGAAGTCAGCTCTACCTCCTTCGAACTGTTATTGTACCCAATGGTGATCCTCGCTGTAAATGCGGTTCCCATCATGTCACCCAGCTGGTTCATTTCAAGGAAAAGACCGTTACTGATCATGGCATGCGTACTCTTCATCGTGCTTTTCATAGGTTCACCTGCGCCCTCCATCCACATACTGACATCCATTTTCCATTCGCCCGTATACTTTTCCAGCATTTTGTGGAAGGGCGCCGGGGTCATGTATGCCATCCACGGATCATTGGACCCGGCATCCTGGGAGGTTACCTGCGATAAGATAAAAAACGAGGCAATCAGTAACGTCAGCTGTTTCATGGTCTTGTTTTCAATTTTAAGCGGCCAATAAATTAAAAGTACGAAAGAGTTACCAACCCGTTTTGAATGCCGGGTCATCGTGGATTGAAGTTACGGAGAGGGTCGGATGCGGCACAGCCTCAAAC
>SDZZ01000757.1 GCA_004173255.1 Chitinophagaceae bacterium
AGGGATTGGCGGAGGGGGAGGTGGTGTCGGCGGTTTAGGCGGGGTGTTTCCCGAGTCGCCCGGACCGTCACTTGTTGTCATTACTACGTGCGTCAGCGGGCATGATGTTTTGCCCGGAATATGAGTTGGGTTGTGGCACAGCATGCCCCAAACCAGGATGAATATACCTGTCATTTGTTTACGTTAAAAGGATGGATGATCCGGCAGAGGCACCAGATCCTGGCTGCCCGCGCCGATTGATGATGGACACAAAGCCCACCGGGGAAGTGGGAGGATGAGGACGATCCGGTTCAACGCTTCCCTGGCCGGATAGCCGAACCGTACTCATATCTCCTTAAGGATTTTTCACACCGTAGCTACAGGTATGAATCATCCAGGAGTCAAAAATATGCGGGGACAAAGGGGTGATTAGCAGGGGATTCCGATAATTCTTACAATTCTTAAAATTCCGCTGTGGATTCTTAACCGGGATGATTATTATATTCGGGAAGTCTTCACGCCACCATTACTAATGAAAGTTTTTAGCAACTACATCGACCATATAGCGGCAGTAGTAACCTACTACGAAGAGCGAAAGCTCAGCGGGCAGTTTCCACAACGCTTGTTAAATCCTACGCCTGGCAATCTGAGAAAGGAATGTGTATCTGTGTTCAATGACAGGTTTGACAGGAAGGATACGCTTATTTTAAAGACGTTTTTTGAAATAGAAGGCGATATTATACCAGTAAAAAAAATCGAAAAGTTTGCTCTGGATAAATTCAAACCTCTCAGTAATTTTTTAAAAGGAATTACGAGCGCTCCAGATGATAAAAACATTGAATTGCTGGGATGGCTGATTGATTTTCCTACGCGCCCCTTCGACCGTTTGTTCAACTACGACTTTTATAAAAAAGAGCTTCCCGAAAAGATTCAACGTCAGCCGCTCAATGAATTTAGTACGACAACCGCGGCGCCGGGGAGAGGTGTATTGCCTGCCGCCCCAGTTCCTGATGCTGAACCGGCGTCCCATGATCCTGATGAAAATCAGGGTAGAATTCCCCTTTTTGGATCGAGCGCGTCTTCGGGCAAGGCCAAAAATTTCCTGATAGTTGCAGGGATTACATTCGTTCTGGGGTTTGGGTACTGGAGCCATCAGATTGGAAACGATAATAAAATAAAGTCTGCCAAATCCAGCACATCAGAATGTATGATCTGGACTGGCGAAAAGTATGAAGCGATCGCTTGTGATTCGCTTCCCGAAATGTCCTCGAAAATAACATTGGATCCAGTGATGTTAAGGTCCTTCAGGAGAATCACCCGGCCAGATACGCTTTCTTTAAAACACCTTAGCAAGGTTTGGTACAGGAAAAGAGCGGCTGATTCCCTTGACTACTTCACCGGGGGAGGGATGGATCCAGTTGATCCCGAACACGACCTTCATCGGCTCACCCGGCAT
>SDZZ01000237.1 GCA_004173255.1 Chitinophagaceae bacterium
GAACTGGGCGGCACTCATGGTAGACCCATCGGCCAATGGAAAATGTTCGGCAATATCTTTTACAAAATCAATGACCCGTTTGTCTTCCTTGATCACCAGTCCCGTCTGCGAATAGTTGCCGAAGACGATTGTATCACCGATATTGATTTTGCCGCTGTCGGGTTGCTCCAGCTGCATGATCATATTGATGAAGGTCGATTTACCTGCCCCATTTTTACCCACCACACCAATCCGTTCACCTTTGGAGAATGTATAATCAAAACCTTTCAGGATCACTTTATCGCCAAATCTTTTGTACACCTTCTTCATCTCCACAATCTTGCCCCCAAGCCGGCTCATCTTCATCTGCAATTCCACCTGTTGTTCTTCCACCTGCAGTTTCGCCTTCGTCTGCACTTCATAAAAATTATCCTGACGGCTTTTCGATTTGGTGGTACGGGCTTTGGGTTGCTTGCGCATCCACTCCAGTTCCTTGCGATAAGTATTCCGTGCCTTGTCTATGCTGGAGGCTGCGTTTTCTATGCGGATTGCTTTTTTCTCGAGGTAGTTGGCATAGTCGCCTTTGTGCACATACAGTGCGGCGGTTTCACCGGCGGGGCCTGGTGAAATTTCCCAGATCTCTTCACAAACGGTGTCGAGAAAGTATCGGTCGTGCGTTACCAGTAATAAAGTAATGCGTTCCTTGTCGAGGTAATGTTCCAGCCACTCCACCATCTCCACGTCCAGGTGGTTGGTAGGTTCATCCATAATTAACAGGACGTGCTTTTGTTCAAAGCCTATATCGATGAGGGTCTTTGCCAGTGCAATCCTTTTCCGTTGTCCGCCGCTGAGTGTTTTCACCGGCTGGTCCATTTTGTGGATCTTCAGTTTTTCAAGGATTTGTTTCACCTTGGTATCAAAATCCCAGGCGTTCATTTCATCCATCATACCCAGTGCTTCGGTCAGTGCATCGATATCGTCCGACTCGCTGACCTTTTCATATGCCTTGATGGCATTCAGGACCGGGTGGTCATGGAAAAAGATATTATCGAGGATTGATTTGTTTTCTTCGAAGGTTGGCTCCTGCTCAAACAGGATTACATCGACCCCTTTATTGATCCATACTTTACCAGAGTCAGCTACTTCCTTACCCGCAAGGATTTTCATGAGGGTCGATTTACCGGACCCATTCCTTGCTACGAGCGCGATTTTATCACCTTCTTCAATATTGAACGAAATGTTTTCAAAAAGCGGCTTGATTCCATAGCTTTTTGTCAGATTCTCGACAGAAACGTAATGCATTTCGCAAAGATAAAGTATCGGGAAGGCTTTTCGGTTTTATGGCGGTTTATTGGCATAGTTTTTTGCCCTTATATAAAAAAGACTTATGGCTAACAACATAATAGACATCATCCAGCAAAATCTGGGACTACCCGCCCTTACGAAGGTGGATCCCAATATCCAGGAGGCAAAGGACAAGCATTCAAGTAGTTCCGGTGAGAAACTGGCACAGGCGGCTATTCCGACCGTGGTGGCGGGCATTTACCGGCTTACGCGTACGGATGAGGGCTGTGCCGAAGTCCAGGGCGACAATAGTTCCCAGGACTGGTTAACCGCCATTTTCGGCGATAAAACATCGGAAGTTGTGGAGAAAGTTGCACATTACGCCAATGTACCGCGTGACGATGCAAGGCCGCAAATGGAGAAGATAGCTGCCGAGGCCATCCAGGTAATCAGGAAGGAACAGTCCGGCAAAACGGGTGATGCAAAGTCACTCCGTGACTATATGAGTCATGAACGACATAACATACTTGTTTACCTGCCGGCCGCCATGCAGATTGGTGATCTGTTGAATGATAATTCGATGGATGACCGCACCAACAAAATGGAAGGACCGGTATCCAACTTAATGCACAAGATTGAAAATGCGCTTGCACGAGGCGAAAGCTAGCCCTTTTACCTGCCAACCATAAAGATCAATATACAGATGGCTGTTACAATAAAAAGTAACAGCCATATTTTTGCGCGGTCCCATCTTTCACTGCTCGATTGTTTTTCGAGATCAGCCTTCAAAGCCTTCACCGTTGCAGGTTCGGCTTCTATTTTTTCCAGACGGGCATATACTATTTTTTTTGATGAATGGTCCAGCTGCGCAGCGGAACGCATTGCCAGCCGGATGATTTCCGAATTGATTTTCCGGTCACCAAATGTGTTCAGCATGCCAGTCACATCACCGGAAAACAGGTGCAGGAGCTCTTCCATTAAACCGATTTTATTCATGCGGTGATTGTCGAGCTGTGCAACTGAACGTTCCTTTGCGATCAGTTGTCGGAGGAAATTTTCCGGATTGAGTACAGGAGCGGCTTTCATTCTGCCGCCGCTTTTGGCCAGCCATCGTTCCTGGAGATAAAGGCTTCTTTTGGCCGGGTCGGTCAGTACCTCATAGGCTTCCTTCACCACGGCAAATTGGGCCGCCGCATAAGGATCATCGCCGTTTTTGTCGGGATGGTAGGCAAGGGCCATACGACGATAGGATTTTTTGATATCGTCCGGGCTGGCCGACTGGGGTAGTTCGAGGATGTTGTAATAGTCTTTGAGCTCCATCACCACGAAGGTAAATAATCGGTTAAAGATTACATTGGTTGCGGGGCAATCCATGTATTTACAGGCACTGCCCGGCCGCACGTACAGTCAAAGTATGCGCGATGGTTTCAATATGTAAAGGTTTAATCCTATGCCTGGTTTTAACAGTTAACGCGGATTTTGGTAAATGTTTTCCTAACAATCGTTCTTATGGGCCCGGGGTGCAACCCTGTGGCACTATAACTGCTCCAATAAATGTGATCCGTGTTTTGATCAGGAGGCTGAAAACCGGTTTTAGTAAAAATTAAAATTCTCCCACATGAAACGATTATTTACCATGCTTTCACTAACCCTGGCGATACTGCTGGGTACATCGGCCGGTTTTAAAAGCCAGGCGCAACCGGGTGTTGGTGTGAGCGTTTCGTACCAGACCTTTTATGATGAACTGAGTCCTTACGGACAATGGGTCGACTATCCCGAATACGGTTATGTGTGGACCCCGAATGCGGGTTCCGATTTCCAGCCTTACAGTACCGGTGGTCACTGGGTGTGGTCGGACGAATATGAATGGATCTGGGTATCCGACTATTCCTGGGGATGGGCTCCGTTCCACTATGGCCGATGGTTCCAGGATGCGTCTTACGGATGGATGTGGCAGCCGGGTTATGACTGGTCGCCGGCCTGGGTAAGCTGGAGAACCGGCGGTGATTATTATGGATGGGCTCCTATACGCCCGGGTATCAATATCAGTATCGGTTTTGGCAGTTACAACCCCCCATCGAACTACTGGTGCTTTGCCCCTCGCCAGTATATCAACTCACCACGGATCAGGAACTATTATGTTGATCGCAGCCGCAACACCACGATCATCAACAATACCACTATCATCAATAATTATGGTAACCGGAATAATGTGTTTGTAAATGGCGGTCCGCGCAGGAGCGAAGCCCAGCGGTATGCAGGCAATATCCGTTCGGTGCGTTTCAACGAATCCAATCGCCCGGGTGGTCGTGAGTACCGTAACAACCAGGTAAACCTGTATCGTCCAAGGATCGATCGGGATAACAATAACAGGAATACAATTGCACCAAGGAATTTCAACAGGTATGACCGTGACCGGGGAACCAATAATTCAAACGCAAATAATGGTAACCGTCCCAATGATGGCCGCATTAATAATGGCAATCGGAATGATGGTCGCATCAATGGAGACCGCAACAATGATAACCGGGTAGCGAATGGTCGTGACGGCCGGATAAGGAACGATAACAATGATCGGCCGAACAGGACTATCGGTGACAGGCCGGATGCTGGCCAGCCGAACCGCACTATTGGTGATCGTCCACAGTCAGATCGTCCGAACCGGACTATAGGTGATCGTCCGCAGTCCGATCGTCCGAACAGGACTATAGGTGATCGTCCGCAGTCAGATCGGCCTAACAGGACTATTGGCGACAGGCCGGATGCTGGCCAGCCCAACCGCACTATTGGTGATCGTCCGAATTCGGACCGTCCGGTGAATGCAGATCGTCCGCAGTCGGGTGATCGCCCTTCAAGGCAATTTGGTAATGACCGTCCGAATAGTGACCGTCCTGCCCAACAGCAACAGCGTCCGCAAATGGATCGTCCTGCCCAACAGCAACGTCCGCAGATGGATCGTCCTGCTCAACAGCAACGTCCGCAGATGGAACGTCAATCACAACCACGGATGGAACGCCAGTCGCAGCCACGAATGGAGCGTCAATCGCAGCAACGCCCACAGATGGAACGTCAGTCCCAACCCCGGATGGAGCGCCAGTCACAGCCTTCGCGTCCTTCTGAAAACCGCGGAGGTAATGGTGGAAGTTTTGGTGGCGGCGGATCACGTCGGGTAAGGAACTAAAAAATATTAACCCCCTGGAAACATCTAAGACCCATTTGGGTCTTTTTTTTGTTAGTAAGGGAACCGGATGGTCTACCTTTAACCAACCCTAAACATTCAGTATTGAAAATTCTCTGGAGTTATCTCAGGCCACATCGGCCCCTTATCATTCTTTCACTCGTACTGGCGGGAATAGCGCAGTTGCTGACCCTGGTGGATCCCCTCATTTTCGGTAAAATCATCGATGACTATGCCGGCAATAAATCGGCGAGACCGGAGAATGAAATGGTGAAAGGGGTGGTGTTCTGGTTACTGGTAGCGGTTGGGGTGGCGCTGCTGGCCCGCCTGGCAAAGGCCTTCCAGGATTATGTGATGCGGCTGGCGGTGCAGCGGTTCGGCATGCAGATCTTCAACGATGGTTTGAAACAAACCCTCCGGCTTTCATTCACCGAATTTGAAAACCAGCGAAGTGGCGAAACGCTGTCCACTCTCCAGAAAGTGCGGACCGACACCGAACGTTTTATCAACTCATTTATCAATATTCTTTTTTCTTCCGTGATTGGTATCGGGTTCCTCATCTGGTATGCCGTTACCAAACACTGGTTGCTGATACCGGTGTTCCTGATCGGGGTGGTAGTGCTCGGCGGACTGACGGGACTCTTGAGCAAACGGATCAAAACAATCCAGCGTTCGATCAACCGCGAAACCTACCAGATGTCGGGTGCCATCACCGAATCGTTGCGCAACATTGAACTGGTAAAAAGCCTGGGTCTCACCTATCCTGAAATACGGAGGTTGAAAGAATACACGCAGAAAATCTTTGACCTGGAAATGATGAAAACGCGGAAAGTTCGCACCCTTTCTTTCCTGCAAAGCGCATCACTTACCTTACTTAAACAATCTATTCTTTTTATCCTGCTCTGGCTCATCTTCCGTGATGTGCTCACAACGGGAGAGCTGATCAGTATGCAGTTTATTTCGACCACTATTTTTGGTCCACTGCAGGATCTTGGCAACATCATCCTTTCCTATCGTGAAGCGGAAGCTTCGTTGATGACGTTCGACAAACTGATGCAGAAGCCCGTGGAGAGCCGGCCGGAAGAACCGGTTGAACTGGGTCCGCTTAAAACAATGAGGTTTGAGAATGTAGTGTTCCATCATGCCACAGCTTCGCAGAATGCCATCGATGATATTTCCTTTGAGGTTAAAAGTGGCGACACCATTGCGTTTGTAGGTCCATCGGGTTCGGGTAAGTCCACCCTGGTGAAGCTGTTGGTCGGACTCTACCGCCCAGTCACCGGTGCAGTTTATTTCAATGGCATCCAGTCGGCCGAAATCCGCTACAACGAGATGCGCCGTCAGATTGGTTTTGTAACCCAGGAAACACAGTTGTTCTATGGTACTATCCGTGATAATTTACTTTTTGTAAAGGCATCTGCCACTGATGAGGAGATGCTGGATGCACTGCATAAGGCAGCCTGTGATAAATTGATCGAGCGGTCGGGACGAGGGCTGGACACCTTACTCGGTGAAGGGGGGATGAAACTATCCGGTGGTGAAAAACAGCGGATCGCTATTGCCCGCGCCCTGTTGCGCCATCCGAGGTTGCTCATTTTTGATGAAGCAACTTCTGCATTGGATTCACTCACCGAAGAATCGATAACGGAAACCATCCGGGATATTTCCAAACAACGGGACCCGATCACCATCATGATTGCGCACCGGCTTTCGACGATTATGTACGCCGACGTAATATATGTACTGGAAAAAGGCAAGATCATTGAGCAGGGAACGCATGATAAACTGGTGGAAGCGCGCGGGCTGTATTATGCCATGTGGCGACAGCAGGTTGGGGAAAGGCGGGACCCGGTTAACACGGAAAAGATTGGTTGAACTGCGAACAGGAAACTGGAAGGGAAAACCCTGCTGTTTCAGCTGTGAAGGGTAGTACGGGGTGACAAAGATCCCTACGGGATGACAAAGGTTCCTCCGGGATGACAAGGGTCCCTACGGGATGACAAAAGATCCCTCCGGGATGACAAGGGTCCCTACGGGATGACAAGGGTCCTTTCGGGATGACAACGATCCCTAAGGGATGACAAGGGCCTGTCAGGGATGAGGTCCCTACGGGATGACAAAGATTCCTTCGGGATGACAAAGATTCCTCCGGGAGGACAAGGGTCTTTCGGGTATCAAAGACGTTTTAATGCAGCGCTTTCAGCTTCGAGACCATGATGGCAATGCCAAATCCGAACAGCCCAATCACTGCAAATGAATGACGCAGGCTGAACAATTCCGAAATGTAACCGATCAGTGGTGGGCCCATAAGGAAGCCAAGGAAGCTGATGCTGGATACCGCTGCCAGCGCCATTCCCGGCGGAATTTTAGAAACCCGGCCGGCACTGCTGTACACCATCGGTACAATCGAAGACACACCGAAGC
>SDZZ01000238.1 GCA_004173255.1 Chitinophagaceae bacterium
TCATAAATATGAGAGGAAAGATTTTCTTATTTAGACGAGGCATGGATTCATATTCATATGACAGTGAAATAACAGTTTGACCTATTCCAGAATGTGTTTCACTAAAATTATACTTTCAGCTTTCTCGATAAATATGACATCCGAAAGCAATCACAAATTTTCAAAACGTCTTTCACGATTTGAATGATATACTAAGCAGGCTTGGAATTCTTTTGGTAGAAAGTGAAACCTAGAGTATTAGAGATGGCTTTGGCTAAATTTGATCATCTCTAACAAAAGAAGTTGCGCAAATATTTTGGTTCACAGCAGGCTATCGGTAAAACGATCGAGATGGAGATCAATGAAAAGTTTGAACCATTTACCGTAACCGGTGTGGCCCGCCGCGCCCCACAGAACTCCACTATCCGTTTTGAATTCATCCTGCCCTTTAAATATCGCGAAGCGCTGGAGCCGGACTGGTCATGGAACTGGCTGTCTTACCCGACCTACCTGCTGCTGGAGAAAACGGCAGATCCTGCACTCGTCGCAAAAAAAATGAATGCGCATTATGCCGTGGCAAATGCAAAGGCCAACGAGGAAATGAAATCGCTCGGAGAGGGAAGTTTTACCTGGGGACTGCAATCCTTCCCCGAAATGCACCTTGACCCGAAAATGTTTGCGACCAGTAACGTCAGCGACCCTGTTTACTCTTACATACTCTCTGGTATTGCCTTGTTCATACTCGCGATCGCCTGTATCAATTTCATCAACCTCACCATTGCCCAGTCGCTCCGCCGGGCCAAGGAAATCGGCATCCGCAAGGTGGTAGGCGGACAAAGAAAACAACTGGTCATACAGTTCCTGGGCGAATCAGTGCTGCTTTGCGCAATCGCTTTCCTGCTGGCCATCGGTCTTGCCATTGCCGTACTGCCAACCTTTAATAATCTCGCCAACAAACAGCTTAGCCTCAGTTACCTTGCCGATCCATTCCTGATTGGCGGATACCTTGTATTGTTCCTGCTTACTTCGTTTATCGCTGGCTTCTATCCGGCGCTGGTACTATCCGGCTTTGACCCCGTTAAAACATTGTACGGCCGCGGCTCTGCCGCAGGTAAAAATTACCTCTCGCGCTCACTGGTCGTGGTACAGTTTTCCCTGGCCACCTTCCTCATCATTGCTACCGTATTTGTATATGCCCAGTTTGATTTCCTCACCCACAAGGAACTCGGCTACAATGATAAAAACCTGCTGCAGGTAACGGTACACCAAGATGGCAATCACCGGCTGATGAAACTGCTGAAAGAGGAATTCAGTAAGGTGCCTGGTGTGGAAATGGCAGCACCGCGCATGAACGGCATCTGGCAAACACGCTCAAAGGCAAATGATAAAGAGATTGAGTTCCGCTACGAACACATTGATGAGGCCTACCTGCCGACACTGCAGGTACCGATGGTGGCGGGAAGGAATTTTTCGGCCGATTTCCCGGGTGATTCTACCCGTGCCATCCTGGTCAACGAAGCTTATGTGAAAGCCGCCGGCTTCACCAATCCCATCGGCCAGAAAATCCAGGTGAACAATGACGCCGGCCGGCTCGAGATCATCGGAGTGGTAAAGGATTACCATTATGAATCGCTGAAGGAAAAAATCGGCCCGCAGGTTTTCAGCAGTGATCCAAACCGGCAGTTCGGTCAGTTTATGATCCGGATCAGTCCCGATAACACACCCCGCACCATTGCCGGTCTTGAAAAAGTATTCCATTCCCTCGTACCATACCGTCCGTTTGAATATGATTTCAAACAGGATCTTAATTACCGTAACTATGAAAGCGAGAACCGATGGAAGTCGATTATCAGTTTCGCATCACTAATCACCATTTTTATTTCCTGTATCGGCCTGTTTGGTCTGGCCACGCTGACGATCCGTCGCCGCGTAAAAGAAATAGGTGTGCGTAAGGTCCTTGGCGCATCTGTATTCCAGATCTCCCGGCTGGTATCGGGAAATTTCCTCGTACTGGTCATCATTGCATTCTTCATTGCGGTACCGGTGGCATGGTATGCAGCCCATACGTGGCTGCAGGGATTTGCTTACCAGGTTCCAATGCATTGGTGGATTTTCCCACTTGCCTGCGGGGCAACCATAATTGTAGCACTTGTCACAGTCAGTTTCCAGGCTATCGGCGCATCGATGGCCAACCCGGTAAAAAGTTTACGAACAGATTAAACCTGATTACAATGCTAAAAAATTATTTCAGGGTTGCGTGGCGCAATATTACACGCAACCGAATGTTCTCGCTGATCAACATTGCGGGACTCAGTATCGGCATGGCCTGCACCATGTTCATCCTCCTGTGGGTATACCAGGAAAAATCATGGGATAAGTCACAGCCCAATTACAACACGGTATACCATATTCGCAGTAACCGCAATTTCAATGGGGAAGTTTCTACCGGCCCCGATCTTATGTACCCGCTGGGCAAAGCGGTGCAGCAGGCTTTTCCCGAAATCCGCGCATATGCCACTACCAATTTTGGCGACAACTCGCTGCTTACGTACAAGGATAAAGTACTACGCCGTCAAACCCTGCAGGTGTCGGCCGGTTTCTTTTCCGTATTCCCCACCAGCTTTTTGTATGGCTCCGCGGAAGCGCTGAATGATCCGTCGGCCATTGTGCTGACCGAGTCTTCGGCAGAAGCTATCTTCGGCCGCAAGGATGTACTCAACGAATCACTGCTGCTGAATAACAACACAAGCGTGCAGGTAAAGGGAGTAGTAAAAGATGTACCCCAGGGTTCAACCATTGGCTATGAAGCGATCCTTCCATTCAATATTAATTCGCCCGAAACCAAACAGGCTGAATCAGAGTGGGTCAACTGCGGTAACCGCGTCTTCCTTGACCTGAACAAAAATGCCGACGTAGCCGCGCTTGAAATAAAAATCCTCAACCTGATCCGCGCAAAAGCCGGCCGGGAGAATCCAACCACGCGTGGCAGTATCCTCCTGCACCCGATGAGTAAGTGGAGATTGTATGAAGAATTCCGTGATGGTAAAAATGCAGGGGGCCGCATCCAGTATGTGAACCTTTTCACCTGGATTGCCGTAGTGATCCTCGTTATCGCCTGCATCAACTTTGTGAACCTGTCCACCGCGCGTTCGGAAAAAAGGGCAAAGGAAGTAGGTATCCGTAAAACTATGGGATCGGGCAGGGCTGCGTTGCTGCTGCAGTTCCTGGCCGAATCGGTCCTGCTGGCTTTCCTTGCTTACCTGCTTGCAGTACTGGCAGTTTACCTGTTGCTGCCTTCCTTTGGTGATCTCATTGGCCAGCAGGTGCGCGTACCTTACAGTGAACCGATGCTTTGGATCTTCTCCGCTGCCATTGTACTCATCGCAGGTATTGTGGCAGGCGCTTACCCAGCGTTCTTCCTTTCCGGGTTTGAACCGGTAAAGGTGCTGAAAGGTGTTATGTTCAAGGGTAAACAGTCGTTCAATCCACGCAAGGCCCTGGTGACCGGACAATTCATTGCATCGATCGTACTCATATCCGCCACACTGATCATTTACCAGCAGATCCAGTATGTAAAAAAGCGGGATATGGGGTACAACCAGGAAAACCTGGTGACGGTCAGGTCCAACAAGGAAACGGACAGGAATATTGAAGCCATCCGTAACGAACTCTTATCGAAGGGAATTGCGCAGGGTGTAAGCCGAAGCAGTTCTGCCGTAACCGAAGTACTTGGATTTACTTCAGGACTAAAGTGGACAGGACGGCAGGAAAACAGTGAATTCATCATCGCGTTCATGTTTGCCGATGAAGGCATTGCCAGTACCATACAGGCACGTGTAACGGAAGGACGCGATTTTGCGAAAGGCGATTCGAACACTATCCTGCTCAACCGCGAAGCGGTGCGCCTGATGGGCATCACCAATCCGGTTGGCTCGGTGGTAAACTGGGCGGGCAAGGAACGCAGGATCGTAGGCGTCATTGATAATATGGTGGTGACTTCACCTTATGAAGCGCCCGGGCCATCCATGATTGTTTTTGAATCCAAATGGTCGGGAGTGATGGATATCCGCCTGTCAAAAACCAGCGATATGGCAGCCTCGATCGCCACGCTTGAAAAAACATTCAGGCAGTATAGTCCGTCCTTCCCATTTGAGTTTCGTTTTGTCAATGAAGAATTCAATACAAAATTCAATAATGAACAAATGATCGGACGCCTTTCGGTTGTGTTTTCCGGTCTGGCCATTTTTATATGCTGTCTCGGCCTCTTCGGCCTGGTGGCTTTTTCCATCGAACGCAGGAACCGGGAGATCGGGATCCGGAAAGTGCTTGGTGCCTCGGTGAAATCCATCCTGGTGCTGATGTCGCGCGAGTTCCTCCTGCTGGTCGGACTTGCATTCCTGGTGGCCGTTCCGATAGCCTGGTGGATGATGAGCGGATGGTTGCAGGATTATACCTACCGCGTTACAATTGATATGTGGGTGTTTGTACTGGTTGGGTTGCTGATCCTCTTGATCGCTGGTGTCACCATCAGTCTCAATGCATCAAAAGCAGCATTAAAAAACCCGGTTAAAACATTACGGTCGGAATAAAAAGTACAATATGTTCAGACAATATTTCAATATCGGATGGAGATCGTTGAGGAAAGACAAACTTTTTTCCCTGATCAACATATTCGGACTGGCCGCAGGCATCGCCTTCAGCCTGCTTATTGCTGCTTATGTGCGTGGTGAGTATGCGGTCAATTCGGAACTGAAAGATGTTGACCGCCTGTACAAACTGGAAAGTAAATGGAGCAATGAAGGCATGGGGTTACCGCTGACTTCTGTCGGACCCCTGGCAAAGGAACTGCAGCGGCAGTTTCCTGACCTGGTTAGTAACTATTACCGTTGGGATGGGGTAACGTCCACCGTATCGAAAGGCGATAAGGCATTCCGCGAAGGGCTGCAGATCGGTGACAGCACATTCCTGAGTATGTTCGGATTCAAACTGCTGCAGGGAAATACTGCCACGGCGCTGCGTGACCCGTTTTCCCTGGTCATCAGCGAAGCAATGGCGGTGAAATATTTTGGCAGAAAGGATGTGGTCGGCCAAACGATCACCATCCAGAATTTCAGCGGTGCCAGAAATGATTTCATGATCACCGGCGTGCTGGCAAAACCGGTCCGTAACAGCGTGACGGAAGTCAACTCCGACAACGATAACCAGTTCTATATCCCGCTCAATACACTGGCCTGGTTCAACCGTGATATAGAACAATGGAACAACCAGTTTGTGGTGGAATACCTGCAGCTGCAACCCGGCGTAAGTGCCGCGTCGCTCGACCAGCCAATGAAACAACTGATCCGCGCCAATTCCAACAGCGATATTTCCTCGGCCCTCACACCATACCTGGTGCCGATGAAGAAGTATCACCTGCTGAAGGAAAATGGCCTGGTGAAAAAAATGGTATATACCCTGTCGGCCATTGCCATCTTTATCCTCGGTATGGCCATCATCAATTTTATCAATATATCTGTGAGCAAGGCCGGCAGCAGGATGCGGGAGATCGGTGTGCGCAAAACACTTGGCAGTAAAAAATCGCAGCTGGTTAAACAATTCCTCACCGAGTCGGTGATCACCGCTTTGTTGTCGACCCTGATTGCGCTTGGCATATACGCCCTGGCGCGACCGGCATTTGCCGCGGTGCTTGGTAATAGCATACCCGGCTTATTTGAATTCCCGGCACTCTACAGTATCATCCCGCTGCTGTTTGCGATAGTGCTTGGTGTTCTTGCAGGCATTTATCCGGCGTTTATCCTTGCCGGACTGGATCCCATCAGTTCACTGAAAGGGAAGATGGGTTCCATCGGTGAAAAGCGCTTGCTGCGCCGGGCACTGGTGGCTTTCCAGTTCTGCCTCGCTGCGGTAGTGTTTTCTTCCGCTATTATAATCTCCCGGCAGATTGACCTTTTTTTCGGCAAGGACCTGGGATACGATAAGGAGTTTGTGCTATCAGCGCAGTTGCCCCGCGACTGGAGCACTGCAGGGGTAAACAAAGCCGCGAGCATCCGCGATCAGTTTGCCCGTCTGCCACAGGTGGCAGCAGCCACAGTATCGTACGAAATCCCGAATGGAAATAACCTGACCAGTTTACAGGTACGCAAGCCCGGTGCCGATTCTACCAGCGCCATCACTGTACGTGCAATGGCTACCGACAAGGAGTATCTGCAAACCTACCAGCTCAAACTGCTCGCTGGCTCTTACGTTGGGGCCGACGCTGATTCAACCGCGGTAGTCATCAACGAAAAGGCAGCCATTGCATACGGCTGGCAAACCCCCGACCAGGCAATCGGCCAGCAGCTGACGGTGAACGGCGGATCGGGCAACATGACCGTAAAAGGGGTGATCCGTGATTTCCATTTTGCTTCCATGCAGCAGGCCATCGATCCCACCATGATCATTGATATAAAGTCTGCCCGCATTTACCGGTTTCTATCCCTGAGGATCAGGCCGGGAAATACAGCCGCAGCTATTGCAGCACTGCAGAAGGAATGGTCGGCAATTGTACCGGGTACCCCTTTCGAATACACGTTTATGGATGATACGCTGAAAAAGATTTATACCACTGAAATCCGACTTAAAAAAGCGTCGGGACTGGCGACCGGACTGGCCATACTGATTGCCCTGCTGGGCGTGGTGGGCCTGGTGGCGCTGAATATCCAGAAACGGGTAAAAGAAATCGGTATCCGGAAAATCGTGGGCGCCTCGGTCCCGGATATCATCCTGCTTTTCCTGAAAGATTTCCTGCTGATAATTGCAATGGGAGCGGCTATTGCATGCCCCCTGGGCTGGATGATTATGAGCCAGTGGCTGTCGGACTATGC
>SDZZ01000239.1 GCA_004173255.1 Chitinophagaceae bacterium
TTGTGCAGCCGCTTGATCTCTAAAGGTGGAGAGAAAAGCTTCGATCGGTCAAATCTTGGAGGGCAGCAAATCGCATGCTCGACGATTCAACTCGGCGAGAATGGAGACGTTATCAGGCGACGCGCGGACTTGCGACGGTCCGAACCAAGCAAAAGCTGAGAGCCAGGTTGCCTACGGTAAAATTTTCTTCCCAAGGTTGATTGAGGCGAGATTTTCAAATTGCTTTATCTTGCCCCGCAAATAACTCTTCTTGTTCAACGCTTCAATAATTACAATTGGTGATGAATTGCTGATTGGCCAGACCATCGATACCAACAGTGCGTTCATTGCACAGGAATTAAACCGCATCGGCATATGGGTGCGCAGGCGCGTGGCAGTCGGCGACCTGAAAGAAGATATACGGCAGGCACTGGATGAAGAGCGGAAGTATTCGCAGGTGATTATTATCACCGGTGGACTGGGACCAACTGCTGATGACATTACCAAACCGTTGCTGTGTGAATACTTCGGCGGCAAGCTGGTGCTGAACCAGGATGTGCTGGCACATGTCCACTACCTGTTTGAAAAAGTTTATTTGAGAAAGGGCCCGATGTTGCAGAGTAATCTCGACCAGGCACTGGTGCCGGATGTTTGCGAGGTGTTGCATAACGCCCGTGGATCGGCCCCGGGCATGTGGTTTGATGTGCCACCAGTCAGTGAACAGGCTGTAACGCCGCAGGCCGACCGCCGGGTTTTTGTTTCGTTGCCCGGGGTACCCCACGAAATGAAAGGCCTTGTTACCGATCAGGTAATTCCGCGGCTGCTCGATCGTTTTGTACTTCCTGCCATCGTACACCGCACCGCATTTACGGCCGGCCAGGGTGAGTCAATGATTGCCGAGTCCATCCGCGATTTCGAAACGTCCCTGCCTCCGCATATCAAGCTCGCTTACCTGCCCAGTTATGGCATGGTCAAACTTCGCCTGACAGCACGGGGTGAAGACCGAAGCCAGCTGGAAGCGGAGATCAAACCTTTGTTTGAACAACTGCAGGCCGGGGTAAAAGATTTCCTGGTAAGCGCGGTTGACGAAGGGCTCGAGGTGACTGTTGGGAAAATACTGCTCGCTGCCGGCAAAACGATGGGTACTGCCGAAAGCTGCACCGGGGGAAACATTGCGCATCTGATCACTTCCATACCCGGGTCGTCGGGCTGGTTCAAGGGAAGCATCGTCAGTTACGCCAATGAGGTGAAAGAAACACTGCTCGGGGTTGATCCGGTAACGCTGCAGCAACACGGCGCGGTAAGCAGGGAAACGGTTGAACAGATGGCACTCGGCGCACTTTCCAGGTTAAAGACTGACTATGTGGTGGCTACTTCCGGCATCATGGGACCCGGCGGAGGGTCGGAACAAAAGCCCGTGGGTACGGTCTGGATCGCGGTTGCCGGGGAATCAGGTGTACAATCCATGCAGCTCAACCTGCGGCAGGACCGTCAGCGGAATATCAGCATTACGTCCCTCAATGCCTTGAATTTCCTGCGTAAGTTCATCCTTACCACTATCTGACAACTGATTCTGCCCAATTCATTACCTTTGGCCGCGTATGATCGCTTGCCCGACCGCAGTAATGTATGAGCCTGCGGCAACCCGTCATCGAGGGATCGGCCAGCGTGTTTTGTCAGGGGAAAAATAAAAAAAATATGGCGAAGACTGACCTCATAATGCCCAAGCTCGGCGAAAGTATCATGGAAGCAACCATCCTTAAATGGCATAAACAGCCAGGCGAGATGGTGAAGATGGATGAAACCGTGCTTGAGATTGCGACAGACAAGGTCGACAGCGAGGTTCCCAGCACCGCTGAAGGCATCCTGGAAGAAGTGCTGTTCAAAGTGAATGATGTAGTACCAATCGGTGCCGTCATTGCACGGATCAATACCAGTGCAACGGAGCCGGCAGGTGCCACAACGCCTCCTGCTCAAACACCCGTAACCGCGCAGCCCGCAGCCAGTGGGCCAACGGTGCCGCAAATTCAATCCCAGCCAGCCAAGGCTGAAAGACCTGTTACCGTATCTACCGTTTCGCGCGGCGCATCCAATGGTACTGCCCATCGTTTCTATTCGCCCCTGGTGCTGAACATTGCAGCAAGCGAAGGAGTGAGCATGAGTGAACTGGAACAAATGGACGGATCGGGCAATGAAGGCCGCGTAACCAAAAAAGATATCCTGCAATACCTTGGTGAACGTACCAATGGTAATGTGCGGGTTCAGGACCCGCCATCTCCTCAGCCGAATGGACAGGTAACATCTCTACCCCGCACCGAAACACCGCAACCGCAGCCTCCTGCAAGCCAGGTGATAGGTGGTAACGTCGAGATTGTGGAAATGGACCGTATGCGCAAGCTGATCGCGGAACACATGGTACGGAGTAAACATACCAGTCCGCATGTGACCAGTTTCACCGAAGCAGATGTGACCAACCTGGTGTTGTGGCGGGAAAAAGTAAAAAAGGATTTCGAGAAAAGGGAAGGCACCAGGATCACATTCACCCCCATTTTTATAGAGGCGGTTGCAAGGTGTATCAAACGGTTCCCCCTGATCAACAGCTCGCTTGATGGCGAGCGGATCATTATAAAAAAAGATATCAATATCGGCATGGCCACCGCACTGCCCACTGGCAACCTGATTGTGCCGGTAATAAAAAATTCCGATCAGTTGAACCTGGTTGGTCTCAGTAAAAGGGTCAACTCGCTCGCCGATGCTGCACGCAATGGCAAGCTGAAAGCGGATGATACGCAGGGCGGCACCTTTACACTGACCAATGTTGGCACTTTCGGAAGCCTGATGGGTACCCCGATCATCAACCAGCCGCAGGTGGCAATCCTCGCGGTGGGCGCCATTAAAAAACGTCCGGTGGTGGTGGAAACTGAACAGGGTGACAGCATTGCCATCCGCCACATGATGTACCTTTCCATGAGTTACGATCACCGCATTGTAGACGGCAGCCTTGGCGCGAGTTTTCTCACGGCCGTGGCGAAAGAACTGGAGAATTTTGATGCTAACAGGGAGTACTGACCTGATCTGCCCTTTCCTTATCTGACAATTATGCGCACACCGATACTGCTATGTGTCCTGCTTGTTTCACTGGCAGGCCAGGCACAAAAGTCCCACCTTGGTTCCTGGAACGTGATCAACACGCGGGTAACGCTTGCACCACACTGGGAATTTTTCAATGAACTGCAGTTGCGTTCGCAGTCGATGTACCATGACCACTTTTACTATGAAGTAAAAGGTGGCATCTCCTATTATTTCAGTAAAAACTTTGCCTTGTTAGCCGGTGTGGGCCGCTATATCACTTATTCCGACCCCGGAACATTTACCAAACCGATTACCGGCAATGAATTCCGTTTCTGGCAGCAGCTGACCATGAACAATTATCTCACCCGGGTCAAGTTTGAACACCGCTACCGGGTAGAGCAGCGGTGGTTCAAAACCGGTTACCGTAACCGTTTCCGCTACCGGATCAATGCAGCAGTACCGATTGCACATAAAAAAATTGAATCCAAAACATTTTACCTCGCAGCATTCAATGAAGTGTTCCTGACCAACAAACCTCCTTACTTTGAGCGCAACCGTTTCTTCGCAGGCCTGGGTTACCAGATCAACAATTATCTTAGTCTGCAGCCGGGATATGTACACCAGTTTGACTATCGCAACAGCCTGGGTACCGGAAAGAATTTTTTCCAGCTTACATTGATGATCGATGTGGATGGCGCAAAGAATCCATACGAGCGGTTACCCACCAACCTGGACTGATCCTTTATATAACATCAGCAAAAGGAAGTCAGCGGATTCTTTTGCCATCCTCATGCAGCCGGTCGACCGATTTCCTTCTTCACGCTGCGCGGGCGAAATCAACTGATGCCTCGGGTACGGCTATCGCGAGTCCACTATGGAATTACAGGAAGTTTTCAGTAAATTAGGTGAACAAAATGCCGGTAACTATGAAACAACTTTCCGAGACCTGGTTCGCCGAAGGGTATATCGATTTTGAGCTGAAAAAATATACACTGCTCGCCTATCTCCAGCAGGTCAACAAATACTTCAACGAAAACAAACTTTACCCCCAGCTCGCCGAGGTAGTTTTCCATTACAACAACATCGTTGCCTTCCGTGAAAACAAACGGTACCTGCAGGAGCATTTCCCCAAAAAACTGACGGGTATACAGTTGGAAAAACTGCAGCTGCTGTACGAGCAGATGATTGAAGACAGCGAAATGATGCAGGAACTGGAATCCATTATCCACTACGCTGCTGATACTATCAATACCACCCTGCGTACGGGTGCCGGCATTTATGAGTTTGTGGAAGACAAACTCAGCATCACTCCTGTTGGCCTGATCCCGCTGGATACACAGGAAGGTTATTTTTTCCTGAGCAGTGGAAATGTGAATACCACGCTGGTATACCATTACCGGCTGTCCATTTTTGAAAAACATGACGAACGTTACCGCAGCATCCGCACATCTTATATTGACAAATGGTACCGGAGCCTGGGCACTACGTATGAACACATCAAATCCGAACTGATCCGCGGCAAGAAGGAATTGCCCAACCCGGCGGTTTATTCTATCCAGTCGGAGCTCAGTTATCCGGTAGACGAAACACTCCTGCCTATCGCCAAGCGCAGCCTGGTCAAGTACATCAGTTAACCCCATCGCACGGTAATGCGCTGCCTGGCCAACAGCCATGTTATAAAATGAGTTCGCCTCCCGTTGGGGAGGCGCACTCATTTGTGATCAACAATCTTGGAACTACTGCCCATCGGACAGGTTCAGTCCCCAGTCTTTTCCTTTCCTGACAGCAGGTACACCGTCTGTAATCCAGACAGCGGGCTTTGCTCCCTTCAGCAGCCAGTCGAAGTATTGTTGTTCGCGGATCTGGATGTCTTTCCGGTTCTTCCGTTGCATCAGGTTATGCGCTTCGCCATTGTAATTGAGCATCCATACTTTTTTGTCCAGCCTTCTCATGCCGGTGAACAGTTCGATACCCTGGTACCAGGGTACGGCACCGTCTGCATCATTGGCCATGATGACCAGTGGCGTTTTTACTTTCGGCAGGTGGAACAACGGGGAGCTTTCGATGTACAGTTCCGGTTTGTCCCATAGCGTACCACCGATGCGGCTCTGCGTTTGTTCATACTGGAACTGGCGGGTAACACCGCTTTCCCAGCGGATGCCGCCGTAGGCACTCGTCATGTTTGCTACCGGTGCGCCGGCCCATGCGGCTTTGAACATATCGGTCATGGTGATCAGCTGGGCTACCTGGATACCGCCCCAGCTCTGGCCCTGGATGCCCATGTTTTTTGCATCCACCCATGGATGTTTGGTCAGGTCCTTTGCGGCACTGACAATATAATCATATGCACTGGCGGCCGGATGGCCGATGGTATAACTGATATCCGGTGCAAAAACGATATAACCGCGGCTCACGAAGAACGATATGTTCAGTCGGCTTGGTGTTGGCATGGGCGGATGGTAAGTATACAACCCATCCGATAATTTTTCATAGAAATAAAGTATAACCGGATATTTTTTAGCCGGGTCAAAATCCTCGGGTTTATAAATGATGCCTTCGGAAGGTTTGCCTTTGAACGTGGTCCATTTGTATAACTCCGCCGTACCCCAGTTGTAATCTTTTTGCCGGGCATTGATGGACGAAATTTTCTTCTCGACCAGTGAAGCTGAATTTTTAGCAACTCCCGGCTGGCTGGTGGGTGCCGAAGGTTGCAGCAGGTAAAGGTCGGGCGACTTCACATATGACTCACGTGTAACCAGGAAGCTGCCATTGGAGGCTACCTGATCCTTTGATATAAAGGAAGGCATCAGGAATTTGTGGTCCATTACTTCAAGGTCGGTAAACGAGGAACCATCCATGGCGATCATGGCGAACCCGGCATCCTTGTTCACCGAATTAAATTTGCGGAAAAGGACTTTATCGGTCGATTTATAAAATTTCTTTTCACTGTCGCGGATCAGCGGATAATACGTTGTCCTTTCCTTGCGTCCGATACTGCGCGTCAGGGACTCTGTCTTCCCCGTACCATTGGTTTCAATTTTCCAGATGTCAAAGCGATCGCTGATGAATACGGCAGAATCCCCTTCCAGCCATCCCATCACGCCATAGGGCGTGGGATCCGACGGAGAGTCATGGTCTTCATCGTAGAGTTTGGTTTTAATTTTTGCCGTGATGTTTACCGTGCTGTCTGTTGCCGCAGAATAGAGGAAATAATTTTTTGCCTTATAGTCGTACCACAACACATAGTTGCCGGTAGTGGATATATACGAAGGATTCATAACACCGGACATCGACTTCCTGACCAGCTTTGCGTTGCCCGTTTTTACATCGACCAGGTAAATGTCTTTTTTAGTGTTGCCGGTCCACTGGCTTTCGATACGCATTCCATAGTCTGATACCGCAATGAAGTTGTCGGCATCGCCATCGCCCGCCTGGTAGATGGTTGGTATTTCAACAGTGGCCAGTTGCTGCGGCTTACCGCTGGCAAAATCATATACTGCCAGGTAGTTTTGCTGAAGGTCGCGCGTGAGCCGGTTCAGTTGCACAGGTTGCAGGTAATCATCCTTGTAGTGCCAGACATCCAGTCGTACCAGGTCTATCTCCACCAGCGAGGTGTCTTTTGCAGGCTGGATCTCCGATGTATTAAAGAACAGCCGGCGGCCCGACTTACTGAATTCCAGCTTACCGAATTCGCTGACCGTCATGCCCAGTTTCATTCCTACGCTGGATTTATCGACCAGCATGACGGCGGAGTCCTGCCCGGCTTTATGATACCAGAGTTTATAGA
>SDZZ01000240.1 GCA_004173255.1 Chitinophagaceae bacterium
CCTTGTAATAGTTTCCGTCACCGTCTTTCAGGATGTAAAACCGGGTAGCGTTAACCGCTGGTGCCGATGAGGGGCCACCACCGGATCTCCATCCGGAACCGATGGTGATCTGGGATGTGCTGAAAGTGACTGCTGCTATGTCTGCTTCCGTAAATGTATCATAGGTGAGCGGCGTAGTGCCTGCGACCGTATTGTAAAAGGCCACTTCCACATTCCTGTTCTGCAACACCACATCCTGGAACAGGTAGGGCACTTCGCTTCCGAAGTTGGTTGTGTTGGAAAAATAGGTCCAGGCGAGATCCCATTTGGCCTTTGTTGGCTCTACGTCAACTGCACCTGTTTCGAACGAAACATATTTAAAAAAGTAGGAAGCGTCTTTGGCAATGTCAACCGAGGTAAAGGTAGTAGCGGCGATATCTGCATGCTGCAGGGTATATCCACCCGATGCATTGCGGATGATGCGGATTTTTTTCCAGCCGCGTGCCGGGGCGGGACTTCCGATACCGGTACCGCGGTTCACGATGTACACCTTGTTATCGGTAGCCGTTGCCGAAACGGCAGCTATAGCCGTACGGGTAAGGTCACCGGTAGGATAATCGATGTACGCCAGCGCAGCAGCCAAAGGTGCGCCCTGGTTAAAAATAACTTCGTTGGAAAAACCTGCGGTATCGGCTGCCGTAACTGCATTGAGGTCCGTCTTCTCAATTTGTCGGGCCATCATGGCGGTAGACGAGTTGATGATCACCCGGAAATCGTCACCGGTAAAAAACCCGAGATCCCACCTGGTTCGCTGAACCGGCAACTGGCTATTGGCGCTGAGGTCAAAAAATACTTTATTGCCATAGGTAGCACCACCACCCTGGCCAGTGATTGATGTACCGGTGGAAATTATTTCTGCAAAATTGAGTTTGAAATCGAGGTTGGTTGCCCCAAGGATTACCCCATTGGAAGCAGAGATCAGTTTGAACGCGATCGCCTCATCACCATAGAATAATGCGTCAGCTACTTTGCTGACGGTGAATGTTGCTTCCGAAGCGCCGGCAAGTACCGGAACTGTGAGCGTTCCGCCGGATGCAGCGGGTGTGGTGGTAAACTGCGTTCCGTAAACAAGCGTTGCAGAAGGGCTCAGCTGGATGGTAACCGGGGCTTCAACGCTGGTAGCACGGTCGAGCAGGATTTTCACTGTAATGCTGGTAGCTGTTTCCGAAATGCCCTGTTCGGTTGATTCAAATTTTACGGTATTGTCTGGTAACGGCGCATCCTTCTTCCGGCATGCAGTAACCATTACCAGGATGGTAAGTACTATTGCCGCGCTGTTGATCCATGTCCTTTTGATCATTTGTTGGTGTTTATTTATAATAGAATACTTGTGCGATTACTTGTTGAAACCCGCGAAACTGAATGCAAGCCCGGCGAAGTACGACCTGCCCGATGCAAGCGACTGGGTACCGGATGTAGCGTGTGCCGTTCCACTGGTCACGGCCGAACTGCTGATATTGGTAATGTTGAACAGGTTGCGGATGCCGGCATTCAGGGTCAGCACCTTCAGCAGCTTTTTGTTAACGGTGAAGTCGGCCCAGTGATATCCTTCGCTCTTAACCAGCGTGAGCGTTTGTGTACCGTTGCTTTCCACATAAGAGTAACTGGGCAGTTTGCCTTTGTATTTGTAGTAGAGGTTTACCCCCAGCCCGATTTTTGGAAAATTATAATTGATGAGCGCGTTCACCTCGGGTGACCATTGGAAGTCGGGCAGGTCTTTGTTGTCGGCAGCATAACTGTTGTATCGTCCTGTGTAACCCGCGCCGGCTGTGGCTTCCAGGTTGCGGTGTGATAGCTGCCCGCTGAGTGTTGCTCCCCGTGTTTTATAGCTGGCTACATTCAGGTAGGTGGTGATGGCGGGGTTGGAGGCATCCACTGCATAGTCGATCATGTTTTTTACATCATTGTAAAAAGCACTGAGGATCACTTTCAGTTTGTAATTATTTTTCAGGGAAGATGTCCAGTCAACCGAACCGGTCAGGCTATTGGAATGCTCTGCTTCCAGGTCCGGATTGCCTTTTATGCTGTGACTGGCATCGAAGAAGTCGTAGTATAACTCGCGGAGTGAAGGCGACCGGAAACCACGGGCGTAAGCGAGGCGCAGGTCGATCTTGTCGGTCAGCGTGAATTTCGTATTGACGGATGGTATCACCGGGGGTGCCTTGTATACGGAGTTGTCGACAAAGCGCAGGCCCGGACGGATATTGATCCCTGGGGCGGGCGTGAATTCGGAAGTGACAAAAAAAGCATAGTCGTTGATGCGCTGGTTGCCTGCCTTCATCCGTTCGCCTTCGCCTGTTTCGAGGTTGATGTCGACCCCGGGCTGGAAAGAAACTATCGAAGATGGCCGGTACACTGCTGACCCGCGAAAGGTAAAACCGTTGAAGGTGGACAGGCTATGCAGGCCAGGTGCTGTGGCTACGCGTACGTCGCCATTCGGGTAGTATAAAGTGGAATATACCTGACGTGTAAAATGCGTGTAGGACGCCAGGGCATTTGATGAGAACTTCTTGTTGAAAAGATAAGATGCCTGAACCTGCTGCATCACCCGATCGGTAATGTAATCCTGGTCAACGGCGGTTTGCCCTGGTGTTGCCGGGTTGGCCGGGTTAGTGATCACTTCATCGAGGCCATCAATACGATAGTAAATATTCAGTTTACCTGAGCGGTAACCTATAACGCCATTGGCAACAATCTGGTCCTTTTTATGCCATACCAGTTCACGACCCACCGCAGTATCCTTCCATCCCTGGAAAAGATTCCGTCCCACCCCGGCACTCACATACCAGTTTTTATAGTTGTAGGTACCACCGAGGTACTGGTTATGGATTCCCTGTTTGATCCCGTATTCTTTTCCCACTGTTTCCTCGTGCAGCCGTGCATTTACGCTGAATGATTCATAACGTGGTTTTTTGGTAATGATGTTGATGACCCCTGCCAGTGCGTCGGCACCATACACCACCGACATCGGGCCTTCGATGATCTCGATGCGTTCAATGGAATTGACTTCGATCTGGTTGATGTTGATTTCGTTGGAGGTGCCCTGGCGACCGACCATTGGTACGCCGTCAATCAGGATTTTTACATTCTGCCCCGTGAGGCCCAGCATGGTCAGGTTTGACCCGCCTGTGGCAAGGTCCTGGGAAAAACGGATGTTCAACTGGTTGTTCAGTACGTCCTGCAGTTTCGATGGAGCCTGTTTCTGGATTTGCTGGGCAGTGATCACCCGGACCTGGTACACCGAATTTTTCACCGATTGGGGTTTATACTGGCCGGTAACCACTACCTCTTCCAGGTCCTTCCGACCGGAAGTATCGGTCTGCGCGGACAGGTTCAGCGCGAACAAAAAAGATACGGGGAGCAAGAGTAATTTATTCATGTCAGTTCGATTGGGCCGCAAAGCTCGGAAGTCATGCATGGTTGGTTATCATGACATTGTCATGGAACGTAAAGGGCGGTGGATGGACGTTCGCATGACGGGATAAGCCTTTGGAATGCAAAAGTCAGCCGAATAAAACGGGGAACGTTACTAAAGAAGGAAAAGAGGTTGCGAAATGGGGAAAAGAAGGAAAATCAGGCCGGTTTGTTTTTCCGCAGCGCCTTATAAATTTTGATGGCTGACATCAGCAGGATGACCAGCGCTGCAAGGCCGGCGAGACCCCACCAGAAATCAACGGTGTTTTTCAGGACCACTAGAAACACAATGGCAAAAAGCAAAACGGTGGGCACTTCATTCCATGCGCGTAACTGCTGGCCCGACCATTTAAAATTACCCTGTTCCTGCTGCGTGAAAATCCGCTGCAGGCTGAAAAAGTAAAAGTATAAGACGATGACAAAAACAAGTTTGAGTTTGAGCCAGTCGGTCAGCGGATAAATCATCAGCATCCTGCTACCCAGCAACAAGGTGAACACAGCCGAGGGCCAGGTGATCCCGTACAGCAGGCGCTTCTTCATCAGCTGGTATTGTTTCAGCAGGATGCCCCTGGCTTTGGCGTCTTCCATTACATTGGCCTCGGCACTATAGACCATCAGTCTTGGCAGGTAAAATAACCCCGCAAACCACGTGATGATAAAAATAATATGTACCGCTTTTATGTAGTAGAATTCTCCCATGCTATTTGGTTGGACTGAACGACTGCGCTGCTTCCAGGGTACTGTCAAGGTCATCCTGTGTTAACGCGTCACTGATAAACCAGGTTTCAAATGCCGATGGTGGAAGGTACACTCCCATGGCGAGGTTATGGTGGAAATACTGGCTGAACATTTTTGAATCGGCGGCTGCGGAGGAATTGAAGTCAACCACCGGCTTGTCGGTGAAATGAACGCTGATCATACTGCCCACGCGGTTGATCGCCACAGGTATTCCCTTACCGGAAAAAACGGTAGCCAGCCCATCATGCAGGTACCTTGTCCTTTCATTGATGCGTTCGTAAATGCCGGGATCCTGGTCAAGCGCGGACAACAAGGCAAAACCTGCGCGCATTGCGAGCGGGTTACCGCTGAGTGTGCCGGCCTGGTAAACTTTACCTGAAGGGGCAACCTGCTGCATGATCTCCGCCCTTGCGGCATATGCGCCGACAGGTAATCCACCACCAATGATTTTACCAAAGGTGAGTATATCGGCGTTTATGTTATAGACTTCCTGCGCACCGCCCGGCGCCAGCCGGAATCCGGTCATTACCTCATCGAAAATGAGTAGTATGCCGTTGACGTTGCAGATTTCCCGCAAAGCTTCCAGGAAGCCTGGTGCCGGCGGCACACAGCCCATATTACCCGCAACAGGCTCAATAATTATGGCAGCCACCTGGTCGGGGTGTTGTTCAACCAACTGCCTGACGGCATCGATATCATTGTAAGGGCAGGCCAGTGTATCCTGGGCAACAGCCGAGGTTACACCGGGGACCGACTGTATATTGAACGTGGCCAGTCCGCTTCCCGCACTTACCAGGAAACTATCCGCATGACCATGGTAACAACCCTCAAATTTGATCAGTTTATTACGACCCGTTACAGCCCGGGCAAGGCGCAACGCGCTCATGCAGGCCTCCGTTCCGCTGTTCACCATGCGCACCATATCGATACCCGGAACCATTTTATTGATCAGGGTTGCCATCTCCGTTTCGAGCACCGTTGGTGCCCCAAAACTCAGGGCTTTTGTTACCTGGTCGCGCAGGGCTTCGGTTACAGGTTCGTAACTGTGGCCACAGATCATGGGACCCCAGCTGTTGATATAGTCGATGTATTTATTGCCGTCTTCATCAAACAGGTAAGCACCCTTTGCTGCATTCATGAACAGGGGTGAACCACCCACGCCTTTGAACGCACGGACGGGGGAATTCACACCGCCGGGGATTACTTTCTGCGCCTGTTCGAATAGCTGAATACTTTTATCGTTGGTCATAGTACAATGTCAAAAATTAAAAAATGTGCGTTCAGTCGGGGCTTTGTCATCCCTCTCGGACCTCGTCTCTGAAGATCTTGTCATCCGCCCGGACCTCGTCTGTGAAGATACTTGTCATCCCGCAGGGATCTCATCTGTGAAGATCTTGTCATCCCGCAGGGACCTGATCCGGATGCCGGCAACGTCACCCGTTCAGCAACCTCGCCGCATCTTTTGAAAAATAAGTGGCAATGAGGTCGGCCCCTGCCCTCTTCATCGAAGTCAGCATTTCGAGTATCGCCTTGTTCTCGTCAATCCAGCCCTTTTCTGCAGCGGCTTTCACCATCGCATATTCACCGCTGATATTATACGCACTCACCGGAACCGTTACTGTATTCTTTACATCACGGATTATATCCATGTACGACAGCGCCGGTTTCACCATTACAATATCCGCCCCCTCTTCCACATCCTGTGCAGCTTCCTTAACCGCTTCCGTACGATTGGCATAATCCATCTGGTAAGTTTTTTTATCACCAAATCCCGGAGCCGAATCGAGCGCGTCGCGGAATGGTCCGTAAAAACAGCTGGCGTATTTGGCACTGTAGGCCATGATGCCGGTGGATGTGAAATTATTTTCTTCCAGTCCGTTCCTGATGGCGGCAATTCGTCCGTCCATCATGTCACTGGGTGCAACCATGTGTGCGCCTGCGCGGGCGTGACTGACACTCATTTTAACCAATGCCTCCACCGTTTCATCATTCACAATCTCCCCGTCTTTCACAATGCCGTCATGACCATAAATCGAATACGGATCAAGCGCCACGTCGGTCATCACATACATTTCCGGAACGGCATCACGGATGGCTTTGATGGCGCGCTGCATCAATCCTTCCGGATTCCATGCCTCCTGTCCGGTGTTATCCTTGGTTTCATCCGCTGCTTTTACGAACAGCAGGACCGACTTCACTCCCAGGCTCCACAATTCCTTCACCTCCTGCACCGTGAGGTCAATGCTCATGCGGTAATAGTCTTTCATGGAAGCAATTGGCGTTTTGATACCGTTGCCTTCATCAATAAACAGTGGTGTAATAAAATCGGTCGGGCGAAGGATCGTTTCAGCAACCAGTGACCGGATGGCCGGTGTGGCTCGAAGGATCCTGCTGCGTTTCTGGAGATACATATCTTTTTATTTTGCGGAGGTTACACCCAGTCGACGGGCGACAGGCAAACCTTCCAGAGTTTTTCTTCTTCCGATCCCGGTGCAGGGCGGTAATCGTAGTCAAACCGGACCACAGGGGGCAGGCTCATCAGGATACTCTCCGTGCGGCCATTTGTTTTTAACCCGAATATGGTGCCACGGTCATGCACGAGGTTGAATTCTGTGTAACGGCCACGGCGAATCTCCTGCCA
>SDZZ01000758.1 GCA_004173255.1 Chitinophagaceae bacterium
CAGTATCGCTTGTGAATGGCGCTTCCCGCAGTCTTGATGAAGTAGTAGTGGTCGGATACGGTACCAATACAAAACGGGATATCACCGGTAGCGTTGCCCGCGTCAAAGGATCGGAGACAATGAATATGCCTGTGCCTGACCTGACGCAAGCGCTCCAGGGTCGTGCGGCCGGCGTTTTCGTCGAAGGCCAGAATGGTAAGGTGGGTGACGGGATCAAAGTGCGTATCCGTGGTGGGGCATCTATCAGCGGAAGCAACAGTCCCTTATATGTAGTGGACGGTGTGCCTATCGTAGGTTCTCTATACGGCAGCGGCACCGCTGATATCAACTTTGACGATGTCGAGTCTTTTGAAATACTAAAGGATGCTTCAGCTGCCGCAATTTACGGCAGCAGGGCATCAAATGGGGTTGTGCTGATCACAACCAAACGTGGTAAGGCAGGTAAAACCAAATTCACCGTTACCAGCCAGTACGGTACAAACAAGCCAACTAATGATAACCGTGGTTTCCTCAACGCCCAGGAGTATGTGGATTATTTCCTGATGGCAGCGGAAAATGCGGGTAAATACGATTTCAACCGTGCCGGAAATCCTTACGGTTATGCCAATGAACAGGAGGCAATAGATGAGGTGGTTGATTTTGTGGAGGGCCGTTTCACCCGATACAGCGGCTGGGCCGACTGGAGGACAGGTGAGGTAGACAACAACTGGGAAAAACAGGCATTCAACGACAATGCAAATACAGGCTCACTGGAAGTATCAGCCCAGGGTGGCAGTGAAAAAACCAGGTTTTACATCAGTGGGTTCACCAACAGCCAGGATGGCATCCTCGTAGGAAATAATTTCAAACGTTCCGGTGCAAGGATTAACCTGGATAACGAGGTAAATAAATTCCTGAAAATCGGAGTCAATCTTGCCCTTACAAAGATTGGTCGCGACAGGGTTCCTGATGACAACCAGTTCACAACCCCGATGCAGATTGTAGCGCTTGCTCCGATCACACCGACAAGGGACCTGAATGGACTGCTTTACAGCACACCTACAACAACTTATTACAATCCACTCCTCGAGTATGAGCAGGCAAAATGGCGGCTGGATGCGTTTCGCAACCAGGGTAAGGTGTTTGCAGACCTTACATTGTTGCCAGGATTGAATTTCCATTCTGAATTCGGGCTCGATGTGCTCGGAGTTTTGCAGCAAGGTGAGCGCACGGGAGAGCGCCGGCAAGGCGCCGCTTTCATCGTCTTCGAGCGCGCCGCGCGCCGCCTCCGCCGCATCGATCAGCGCCTGTGCGTTGGAAGCGCGGCTGTGGAGCATGGAGAGCTCTTCCCACTCGTCAATGCCGGGCGCGAGCTTGGCGACCTCGGCCACCTGCCACTGCAGCCGTTCCCGCTCGCGTTGCAGCGAATCCTGGGCGTGGCGCGCGG
>SDZZ01000241.1 GCA_004173255.1 Chitinophagaceae bacterium
AAGCAACACATCGTGGAGTGCATGACCGATCGTGGTGCATTTGTAAAAGTTTTCCCGGCAAAAACCCCGCTGGCAGAGGTAAATGCGTTTAATCCCAACGGATACTTTATTTCAAATGGTCCTGGTGACCCTGCATCCATGGGTTACGCGATTGATACCGTAAAACAAATCCTGAAAGAAGAGAAACCTGTTTTTGGTATTTGTCTCGGTCACCAGTTGCTGGCCCTGGCTAATGATATCCCCACATTCAAAATGCATCATGGTCACCGGGGCCTGAACCACCCGGTTAAAAACCTGGTAACCGGCCGCTCGGAGATCACCACGCAGAACCATGGTTTTGGTGTGGATCCGGAGGCTGTTAAAAAAGCAGACCATATCGAGATCACCCACCTCAACCTGAATGACCAGTCAATTGAAGGGATCCGGGTAAAAGGTAAACCAGCCTTCTCGGTTCAATACCACCCTGAAAGCACACCTGGTCCACATGATTCACGTTATCTCTTCGATGATTTCATTGACCTGATCAAAAAGAATAATCCTTCCTAATAACAGCTATACACATGGAGATTTCTATCATCAACGGGCCAAACCTCAACCTGCTGGGCAAACGGGAAACAACCGTCTATGGTGATATGTCTTTTGAAGTGTTCATGGAACAACTGAAGAAGAAATTCCCGCAGGTTACTTTCCATTATTACCAGACCAACATTGAAGGCGAACTGATTGATGCCATCCAGAAAGCAGGGTTTACCCATGATGGAATTATATTGAATCCGGGTGGTTACACACACACGTCGGTGGCGCTTGGTGACGCTATTGCTGCGGTGCCTGCACCCGTGATTGAAGTGCATATCAGTAACGTGCACGCGCGGGAGGAGTTCCGTCATATTTCCCACGTGAGTGCGAAAGCGCGCGGAACGATCATTGGTCTTGGGTTAAAAGGGTACGAGCTGGCAGTGACCTTCCTAATGGAGCCGGTTCCTACGGAATGACAACGCTTCGCTTTTTGTCCCTACGGGATGACAACGCTGCGCTTTTTTGTCCCTGCGGGATGACAACGCTGCGCTTTTGGTCCCAGCGGGATGACAACGGATCGCTTTTTATCCCTACGGGATGACAACGCTTCGCTTTTGGTCCCAGCGGGATGACAACGGATCGCTTTTTATCCCTACGGGATGACAACGCTTCGCTTTTGGTCCCTGCGGGATGACAAGAGGTCCCTGCGGGACGACAACGTCTTCCTCTTTGCTAATTCTTCTCCCTCTTTTTGAACAGGTCTTTCAGGAAACCTTTTTTCTTTTTCTCCTCGACTTTTGATCCGATGGGTTTATCAGTTTCTTTTTTGGTTGGTTTTTTTCCAGTAGTGTCTTTCTTCGCTGCTGGCTCATCGTTATCCTTAAATGGAGTAGACTCGCTGCCAATGGTGTCCCCGCCATACATCTCATAATCATTGGCGTTACCAACGCCCTGGTCAACCCCTTCGCCCGCCGGATCTACATCGATCTCGACAGCCATTGGATCGGCACTGTTCAGCATATTGGTGAAATCGGCAGGCTGTGCAAAGTGTGCATCTTTTTCGATGCCCAGCGTCTTATCTGCATACACCTTACGGAAAAAGTTTTCCCAGATAGGCATCGCTGCCTGTCCGCCATAACCCAGCCCGTTTTCAATCCGGATAAAACGGTCATCGCAACCAATCCAGACGCCGCCCAGCAGTTGTGGTGAGTATCCCATAAACCACGCATCGGCGTTGTCATTGGTTGTCCCTGTTTTACCACCCATCTCTGCTGCGCCAAGCCTGGCACGGAGTCCGGCCGCTGTGCCGCGGTCAACGGTACCCTGCATCATGCGGGTCATATTATAGGAAGTGACTTCACTGACGGCTTCCTTGCGGTTGGCCCCCAGGTCAAAACGTTTAATGATATTGCCATTTCTGTCTTCAATGCGCGTAATAAACACCGGCCTGGTTGAAAAGCCACGACCAGCAAACACACTATATCCCCACATCATTTCAAAAAGGGAAAGGTCAACCGCCCCAAGGGCAATGGATGGATAGGCTTCGATCTTGGTCGGGATATTGATACGTCCCAGGAAATCGACAAATGCTTTTGGTCCAACCGCTTTCATGATAAATGCAGACGCACAGTTACGCGATTGTGCCAGGGCCGTTGCCATGGTCATTTCACGACCGGTGCAGGACTTGGAAGTAGCGGGTACCAGCTGGTTATTCCCGAAATTCTGCTGCTGGTCAAGCACCATTGTTTCCGGGGTAAAGCCATTTTCCTCCATGGCCTTCATATATAACAATGGCTTGATGGTAGATCCAACCTGGCGTTTCGTATTGAGATTGGCGTGGTCAAATTTGTACGTCTTGAAGTTGATGCCGCCCACCCAGGCGCGCACTTCCCCGGTTACCGGGTCCGACACCATAAAGGCAGTCTGCAACATCTGCCGGTGGTACTTGATGGAATCCATCGGGGTCATGATAGTATCCTTCTCCCGTTTGGTGTTCCAGGCAAAGATTTTCATGGGTACCTTTTTATAAAATGTAGCCTTGATATCCTTGTCAGGCAACCCGTCTTCGGCCAGGTTTTTCCAGCGGTCACTGCTCTTCATTTGTTTTTGCAGCACATCATCATGTTCTTTCCAGACCGATCCGTTTTTGATCTTGGCCTGCGCTACAAGCGCAGCCTGCAGTTTGGGCATGTGCGCTGCTACCGCTTCCTCTGCGTATTCCTGCATGCGCGGATTGATAGTTGTATAGATCTTCAGCCCGTCTTTATAAATATCATAACTGTCGCCGTTGGGTTTCTCCACATCCTTCAATGCGCGACGGACTTCATCTTTCAGCACCTCGCGGAAGTAGGGGGCATAACCGGTATTCTCATCCAGTTTGGAATAGTTTGTTTTGACCGGCAGGGCTTTCAGTCTGGCCGCTTCGGCTTCACTGATCTTGTTGTTCACTGCCATTTGCCCGAGTACGATATTACGGCGGTCGCGCGATGCCACCGGGTTACGGATGGGGTTATACAGTGTATTCCCTTTAAGCATACCAACCAGCAGGGCAGCCTGTTCAACAGTAAGACGATCCGGTTCCACCTTGAAGAAAGTTCGGGCGGCATTCCGGATACCATAAATATTATTCCCGAAAGGAACGGCATTCAGGTAGAGTGTAATAATTTCTTCCTTGGTAAAATTCCGCTCGAGCTTCACGGCGATGATCCACTCTTTCAGTTTTTCAATACCACGCTCGAGCATGTTTTTGCTTCCCTGGTCCAGCAGCGCCTTGGCCAGCTGCTGGGTAATGGTGCTGCCACCGCCCTGTCCGCCGCCAGTCATCACTGCGCGCAGGGTGGAGCGGAAATCGATACCGGAATGGTCATAGAAGCGTTCGTCTTCCGTTGCGACCAGTGCGTTGACCACGTTCATGGAAATATCGCGATACTTCACATTGCTGCGGTTACCCCGTTCGGTGTAATATTTACCCATCAAAGTGCCATCCATGGCAATCACTTCTGATGCCTGCTGGATAGACGGGTTTTCCAGTTCCTCCAAAGAAGGCATTTTGCCAAACACGCCAAAGTTGGCAAGCAGGATCAGGAGGACCAATGCACCTACACCGACAAGGAAGATGCGCCAGAAAATGCGAACTGATTTTTTCATATTAGTGAATTAAGTGAACGAGGTATCAATGGGCGATTCCCGTTACCGGGATCGAATTTAGTCAAAAGCAGGCCCGTGGTGCAGTCGGGGCGTTTAATTTTTTCACAATGTATTAAAACTTACCGGGTATGTTCTTGTCAAGGAACTGGCGGTATGCCTCTACATCTTTTCCGGCTTTCAGCACTTCCAGGTTCTTCTCGTCAATAATTATATAAAAATACTTACCACCTTTCAGCCAGGGAATAATATTGGTGGCGGTTTTCGGCCTCGTCTCGTCCACATAGACCATTGCCTCCGCCGCATTTTTGAACGGACTGATCAGCAGCAGGCGGTTATCCTTGCCAATCTCCACCAGCTCGGCGGCCATGGTTTTGTTATAATAAAGATCCCTGTTGTACCGGAAGAACGCATTTTTGGCCTCACCTACAAAAATCGGATCCACCTTCGTGAGCACAATGACCACGTAGTGGGGGCTGCCGGCGTTGAACGCAAATGAATTGGTATTGATGGGCGGTTTAACTGCAACACTGTCGGTTTTGGGTTTGGTGGTCACCACCGGCTTTGACACGGCCGTATCTGGTTTGGGTTTTACAGCGACATCGGGTTTCACCACAGCAGTATCTTTTTTTGCAGCCGTATCGGTGACCGGTTGCACTACTGGTTTCGTGACCCCGATACCTGCATTTGGTTTCACGCTGAGCGGATCCTTGTTTTCTTTGGGAATAATGGCGAGGTTGGGTTGTTTCAGACGCGCCGAATCGCGAAGACCCGGTTTGGCCGGATCAATATCCGGCTGTGGCGGCGTGTATACCACACGTGAGCTATCGTCGGTCGGCATCACAATCACCATATTGCGAAGCTCTTCTTCAATCTGCGCCCTGCGGTTCAATACACTCAGCAGGTTTTCGGCTTTGATAGCAAGGGGCTTGCCGGCAAACTGGCTGATGATATTCCCAAGTACCCTTTTGGCGGTACTGTCTTCCCGTTGTTTGATATAGTAAACCGCTTCAATGTAGAGCAGTTGAGGCGTCCAGTAGTTTTTGCCATACAGGCTGTCGGCCGCCTGTTTATTTACAATGGCCTCGCTGAAGTTTCCTTCAATGAACTGGTCGTAAATTTTTTCATAGAGCCTGGTTGGTTCTTCCTGTGGCAGGTTCGGGCTGTTGCTCTTGCCCGTTTGTACAATGGCGGTAAAATCGGAGTCGCCGTATTCATCAATCATTGTTTTTTTGATGGGGTCCGTTTTAACCTTGTCGCCATTGCGGTTATAACAGAAATAGAGGTTGAATAACACCTCATCCATTCGGTTGAATTCCGGGAAGCGTACACGGAACTGCTCGAGTGTGGTTGTTCCGTTGATGCAGTCTTCAAATTCCTGGATGTAGGTGACCCCATTATCGAACATGGCTTCCTGTATCGAGTCGTTTGAAACCTTCAGCAGTTCCGGTGTCAATGGTATGTTACCCAACAGGTAATCAAACGTTACTTCGGGCGTGCCTTCTATGCCTTCGGTAGAACCGTTGGTCAGCGGCTGGTCCGGCGTGTGGTTATCCGGTTTCGCATTGAGTTTGGCAATAACGGCCGCGCCCCGGCGCCAGTTGTCGACATTTGGACGTGTTCCCCACCTGGACTTGAAATCAGTGTTCCCTTTTTGCCGGAGATTGTTGTTGTAGAAATACCATTCGCCTTTTGCATTGGGGTTGAACAGCGATGGGGCGTCGGTTTTGGATGACTCTTTACCCGTGCCCATGGTGACGGCACCTTCATCTTTGAGTCCCTGTTGCCTGCGAAGCTTTTTGACCATTTTTTTGACAAGGTCTTTCCGTTCGTCTTCCGGAAGCGATGCCAGCCGTTGCAGGCTGTCCTGCCGGGCAATGATGTCGAGGTTGCTGACCAGCTTTGACAGAAGCGTTTTCCGCACCGTCAGTTCTTCAGGATTGCTGATAGAGTTATCGAGAATGCTGAGACTATCATAGAAATTTTTTGCGTCGCGGTATTTACGTTGTTCAAAGCTTAAGGTAGCCAGTTGCAGGAATGATTTGTTCCGTTGTGCGGTGTTGTTGTTGCCGGAATATTTTGTACTGCGGTACAGCAGTTGCAAAGCGCCCTCAGTGTTGTTCCGTTCAAGTTCCATCTGGGCTGCCATGTAGTAGATGATGTCACGGTAGTCGATGTATTTGTCACGGCCGGCCATTTTTACCAGCGTTGCCACGTTGCGGTCGATAGTGTTTTCTTTCTCAGTGCGGTCTACCCTCACAGCGCCCAGGCGGGCGTACACATCCATTACCGGGTCAGTAGTGTGGGCGATTGCCTTTGCATAGTATTCACCGGAGAGCGCAAAGTGGTTCGTGTTTTCGTACAGTTGCGCAATAAGGTATTCCCAGCGTGCCCGTTCCTGTTTGGTTGACGCATTGGGGAGTGCATTTTCCAGATGCGCTGCCGTGCTGTCCCATTGACCCTGCCGGTAAAAATAGTAGGCCTGCATTTCCTGCAGGTCAGCTTCCAGGCGTTCAGGAAATGCCGGGTCGTTGCGCAAGGTCTGGATCAGGCTTGCGGCCTGGGTGAAGTGATCCTGTTCCAGGTGATTGCGGATCTGCCAGATGAATGCATCGTTGCGGCTTGGCTGTCGCTTGAAAAGATTATGGGTAAATGATGAATTCTCTTTGGTGGAGATGCTGCGTGCATCATTGCCGTCCCTTGCACTACCGATATTGAGATAGTATCCATCACTTTCTTTTTTTGCAAAAGCATGGTTGATGAACTGGAACATGTTGTAGGCAGAATCAAATTGCTTCTGCAGGAAGTAGGATGCGCCCCAGAGCAGGTAGAAGTTGTCGGCCCAGTCGCTCCGCAGGTCATGCAGCAGTATACCCGACTGTGCCTTGAACGAGATGGAGTCCAACTGGATGCTATCGGCCGCTGTTGCATCGAGCGAAAAATTGTAAAAGGAGAGGAGCTCGTCGTAATCATCCTTGTTGGCCAATTTAGCCCGCGTGATCACTTCATTGATCTTGTTGTTCGCGTTGAAAAAATAGTTGTAGTGGGAAACGGTATTCTGGACGAAACGTTTGGGTGCTGTCAGTTTTTTGTCCCCCTTTTCCGAACGAAGCAGGCGATTCTCAAACTCCTTTGGTTTCTTCACCGTGGGCGTGAAACCTGATTG
>SDZZ01000242.1 GCA_004173255.1 Chitinophagaceae bacterium
GGTTATAATAGCCCGATGAATTTACTTATAAATCGGCGATAACCGCGTGTTTGTATCCTGGCGGGTTTTTTCAATAGCATACGCCGCAGGGCGCCAGTGCTGCATTTGTATTCAGGCCTGACCGGTTCAATTGCATAAAAATGGACAGACTTCAGGAGGACTGAAAGGACCGCTTTCATTTTGCGTCCAAACCGGTCAGCCGTTGGAATGAACGTGCATTTTCAAACGCATCATCAATAGTATTATTGAAGTAGGCATAAATCGTTTTGCCCTGCGACCGCCATTGGTTGATCTCCGCCGCCCTTTCGGCCAGGAGCCGGGGCGAATAACTGTCGCGGTAATTACCGGTTGGACCATGGAAGCGGATATATATATGAGGCGCTGCGGTAACAGCTTCCATCCATTTTGATTTGGGGATGTCGTGCAGCACAAGACCCGCGTTATATTCATTCAACAATTCAGTTGTTTCACCCATGTACCAGGACGGATGACGAAACTCTACTGCCAGGTCCCAACCCGTTTGCCACGGGGAAGCATGGATGTGTTCAAGGATTTTTTCCACGTGGTTGAAATAATCAAACGTGATCTTGCCTGGAAACTGCACCAGCAGCGCCCCTTTTTTATTACCGAGACCATCAGCAGCCTGGAGGAAGGGGTCCACCAGTGCCGGGTCGTATTTCAATTCCCTGGTATGGGTGATCTCCCTGCTTAGTTTTATAGAAAAACGGAAATTATTGGGCACATCCGCCTGCCATTTTTCATAGGTGGATCTTAATGGCGTTTTGTAAAAACTGCTGTTGATCTCGACACTGTTGTAGAGACTGCTGTAATAATGCAGGCGCGACTTTTCCCGGAATGCAGGCGGGAAGGTGGTTTTGTTACCCGGGATCACTACGTTGCTGATGCCCAGGTAAAGATTTCCAACACTGCCGGTTTTTTTCCGTCCTGCCATGACTTCGGGTGTACGAATACTGGGCCAGAAACCTTTCTGAAGCCGGCTACCCTACTGGTTTTTTGGATCATCCGCGGCATTCACATAGGTAACGCCCGATGGACCATAACCCGTCAGCGCAATCACTACCGGTTCTTTCCCCGTCATGGCAAAATGATCTTCATTGGCTACCTCCGAGTACACACTTCCGACAGGAAGTTTCTTCAATTTCTTTTCATCGAAATTTTTCCCATATCCAAAATACCAGGTGCCCGATACTACCGTTCCCACCCGGTCATCCGGATGCAGGTGGGCGGGGATCTTTGTGTTGGCTGCAACCTTAAGTAATATGGTATATAACCCTTGCCTGGATGGATCGCCGAAGATAACCACCACCTGTACCGCCGCAAGGTTGGATGAACCAGGTGCCTGCGGTCCATCGGACCGCAAAGCAATGAGCTCTTTTGCCGTCATCCGCAAACCGCTGCTGTCGGCCTGTTGGGAGGAGGCGGATAAAAAAGAAAAAACGAGTAAGATTGATAACGTGATTCGTCCAAACAAAACGCTGGGGTTTCCAGCCAATAGAACAGTTTGCATAAAATATTTTTAAAATTATTTACCGGTAAAAAATTCCAGCAGGTCTTTCTGCACCTGCGCCGTGTTCTCCTGCACAATCCAGTGACCGGCACCTTTGATATCGGAGCGTGTTACATTATACGCCACCAGTTTGCAATGCTCCACCAGGAATGTTGCGCCGAAATGTTCACCACCCATGGCCAGCAATGGCATTTTTAATTTTGTCTTCATAAATTCCTTGTTGTCGAGTGCGTCCTGTTCAAATGCCCCGAACCAGTGGAATGCGCCGGTGGTAGCACCTTTCACGGCATATGCCCGGATAAACTCATCGGTTTCTGCCTTTGTAAACGGATCTTTTACGAACCCGACCTGCGGCCAGAAATTGGTCAGGAACAGGCGCTCCCTGCCCGCGACCATTTCACCGGAAACAGGAAAAGCGAAAAAGCCAAACCACCAGGCTGATGCGCGAACCTGGCTCCATACCGGTTCAACACCTGGGAGTAACGCGTCCATGAGCGCAAGCTTTTTCACTTCGCCCGGAAACTGCGCAGCGTATGCATAGGCCACCATCAATCCAATATCATGTCCGGCCAGGTTAATCTGTTTTAACCCAAGGTTTGCAACAAGGCCATGGATATAACCGGCCATTGTTTTTTTGTCATACCCACTGTCAGGCTTGTCCGATTCTCCAAGGCCGGGCAGGTCCGGCGCAATAACGGTAAAATGTTTTGACAGCTCGGGCAATAACCGGTTCCACATATACCAGTTCTGGCCAAAGCCATGAAGCAATACCAGCGCATCGCCGGACCCTCCTTTTACATAATGGATGCGGATTCCGTTAACCGTTGCCATTTCGTGTTTAAAACCATCGGGCGCCGGGGCGGGCGAAACGGGTACAACAACCTCAGCGGCTGTCACAGTGGTGCTGTCGTTCGCAGATGCGGTTGCAGCTGTTTCGTTGTTACAGGATGTAAAGACACAAAGGCTGGCCAATAGCCACAGGACAAACATTTTCATGATTTTTTTTATTTAGTGAAATGGAATAAGTTTTTAGTGCGAAGCATGTTTCTGAAGCCAGTCGTGGATAAACCCGGCATCCTCCCGCCACGAGGGCTGACCCAGCACAAAATGGTTCCGGCCTTCGAATTCGCGGTAGTCCGTAACCGAATTGCTTTTGCGGTATTTCCGGTAATTACTGTAGTTGAGTGAGGCAGGTATGCTATGATCCGTGCTGCCCGAAGTGATCAGTAACGGGGCATGCGGATTTTCAAAGTTGATTTTAGCTGCACTGCTGATGGTATCACGCACCACCAGTTTTGATTCGGGAATGGCATACTTGTAATAGGCTTCCTTTTGACTATCGCAATCCATCCCATTAGTAAATGCATACTGCCAGGCACTGAACGACATCAGGTACGTTTTCCTGGTCGATGTGAAAAATCCAAGTGCGCCCCAGCCTGACCGCAGGAACGAAGTGCTGAGTGTAAAGATTCCCTGTGGTGGTACCGGATGAATGGCCACCCCGCATGATCCGAGCCCGCGCTGGAGCAGGATCTGGACTATCAGCCCACCGATGGAATGACCCACCAGCACCGGCTTTACCGGTAATTTCCTGACAATCCCTTCGAAATGGTCAATGAGCAAATGGAGCCGCGTTGAAGCGATCGCCGCATCCGGATGCCGGTTGCGTAATGTTTCAGGCGAAGCATCTTTATTGGGCCAGGGTGGCGCAATACTGTCATATCCCCTATCCTGGAAAAATGTTCGCCAGTCATCCCAGCAGCTATGATGCACAAATGCACCGGTAATAAATACAATCATATCAGTCAGCTTGATGTGCGTGCATCAAACAATGCCTGTGCCGGTAATGCATTGGTTTGAGAGCCAGCATAATGACTGAAACACGTATTTAATAAACTACGAAATGGAGTTGCAAAGGCCCACCACCACGATATTTCGTGGTCCCGGTACGCCACTCAGCAATTCAGGAATTCATTTACACCTGCAGCGGATGGAATCCCATTTCTTTAACTGCTTTGTTGTAATTTGGATTTCGCTACCTGCATTCATGTTAACAGCAATCAAGACTATAATCCTGTTGGGCACCTGTTGCTGTTTCCTGAATATACATGCACAGGTGGATACATTCAGCAGCCGCGCAGATGCACTCCGCAAGCTGAAAACTGCAACACATGATTCATCAAGGCAGCAGGTTTACAATTATATCGGTGCATCCTATCTTAAACAGGCCGAACACCAGGTCAAACTGATCGACAGTGCCATCATTTTTCTCCGTAAATCAGTTTACCTTTTTGATTCGGTCAACGTTCACCATTCTGCACTTACCAACACGGCACTTACCTCGCTTGCAGAAGCATACCTGAGGAAAGAAGAACTCGTTACCGGCTCGGCAATCATGAACCAGGTCATCAACAGTTACCGCATTACAAAAGACAAACGGCGGGAAGCACAGGCCTGGTACAGCAGGGCGCGCTGGATCATGGACGGTGAAATATTCACCAATGAAATCGACACCGGCCTGGTCAGGAGCCTTTCCCTGTATCGCCAGCTGAACGACAGCGCCGAGGTGATCCGGATCGGGTTAGAACTTGCCTTTTATAATTTCCGCGCGGGACGGAGTGCTGAAGCCAGGGAACAGCTGCTGTCACTGGCGAAGTTTTCCAGGCAATACCACTCATTTATGCTGCCCGTGGCATTCCTCCACCTGGCCGTGATGAACCGTTACTCGGGTAACTATGAACAGGGCCTGGGTTATGCACTCAACGCCGAAAAGGCCATGGAGGAAACGTCGGACACCTCGACTGCTCACAATGTGTACGGGGAACTTGCGCTGGAATACCAGGAGCTGAACAGGCCTGCGGAATCGGTCAGCTGGTACCGCAAATGCCTGGAAAAGCGAAAAAGAATTGGCTGCACGCAATCCACCATTTACCGTACGATGTACCTCATGATTGTGCAGATGCTGAAAACCGGAATGTCGGGGGATGCAGTTAAGCTGATCAACCAGCTGGCGCATGAAAATCCCCCGCGCACCCCTTATATAGAAGCCGTGTTATCCCAAAGCCTTGCATACTGTTACAACGCCACGGGACAATACAACCTGGCGGAACATTATTTCCTGCGCATGGACAGCCTTTACAAACTGCAACTGGTGAATGGTGAATTCCTTTTTGTTGCCAACTGTGACATTGCCCGGTTTTATCTTTCCCGCGGAAAATATACCACTGCCGGAATACACCTGGCAAAGGCTTTTAAAATGGAAAGATTTGCAACAATGCCATTGTTGAAAGACCTGCACCTGATGATGTTCAGGGTTGATTCGGCCAATCACAACCTGGCCTCTGCATTGGCCCATTACCAGCAATACAAACAACTCAGTGACTCCATTTTCCAGCAGGCAAACCGTAAACAACTGCAGGAACTGGTGATCAATTATGAAGTGGAAAAAAAAGACAACAACCTGCGGGTATTTGAGAAAGAAAATAAACTGCAGCAGACGAAGCTGTCAAAGGCCCACCAGGCGCGCAACTGGATGATCGCCGGCGGTTCGCTGATGCTGGTGATCATGCTGCTGCTGATACACAACAGCCGCATCAAACAGCGGGCTAATAAAATGCTTACCTCGCAGAAAAAAGAAATCAGCCGACAGAATGAGTCACTGCAGCACCTGGTCCGTGAAAAGGACTGGCTGGTGCGGGAAATCCATCACCGGGTAAAAAATAATTTCCAGATGGTGATCGGCCTGCTGGGTACACAAACAGGATACCTTAAAGGCGAGGAAGCAATGGCTGCGCTGGCCGACAGCCGGCACCGGGTGCAGGCCATGTCACTGATTCACCAGCGGCTATACCAGTCGGACCGCCTGTCAGCAATCAACATTGCTGCCTACATCCACGAGCTGGTCGACTACCTGAAGGAAAGCTTTACGAGCAGTGCCCGGATCCGGTTCCAGGTACAGGTGGATGCGGCGGAAATGAACCTGGCAAACAGTATCCCGCTGGGACTGATCCTGAACGAAGCCATTACCAATGCAATCAAATATGCATTCCCGGGAAAACAGGATGGGGTAATCAGCATATCGTTGCGCCAGTGCGATGAACCATTCTGGCAGCTGCAGGTGGCTGATAATGGTATCGGTTTACCTGCCGGTATGGATCCGGTCCATGCAGGATCCATGGGTATGAAACTCATGTATGGACTTGCAGAAGATCTTGATGGCGCATTATCCATCCATGTCGACGACGGAACATGTGTCTCGCTGCGGTTCAGCATTTTTCCGGAACCCGATCATCAGTCAACCAGTCCGATCACTACATCAACTACAGGCGTATGAAAGAAAAAATCCTGATTGTAGAAGACCAGTTTGTGGAAGCGGATTATCTCCGCCTTATGCTCACCAAAGCGGGTTACCAGGTCACAGGCATTGCCCGTTCGGTCAGCAGGGCGGAAGAAATGATTGCGGAGGAACGGCCCTCACTGGTGCTGCTCGACATTTTCCTGAAAGGGAGCCAGACCGGTATTGACCTGGCAGCCACTCTGGCCGCTGCCAACATTCCATTTGTCTATTTATCCGCCAACTCCAATGAGGAAGTTTTGAATAAAGCCAAGCTCACACAGCCTTACGGATTCCTCGTAAAACCGTTCAGGGAACGGGACCTGCTGGTGACCCTCGAAATAGCGCATTACCGCTCCGGTCATAGCCGCGATAAACTATATGCGCAGGAAACCATGATCCGGACAGCGTTGAAACAACTGGCCGCAACGACAGCTGAGCCGGTGCAGTCCTGCCGGCAGGTTGCAACCATCCTGCAACCCAATATCCCGTTTGATTACCTGTTGTTCCAGGTTGAAGGCCCATCAGCGGTTACGACTGGGTTCCTGCGAATAGGATTTAATGAATACCAGTTTGTAGGCCAGGCTGAAATGCAGGTGATCAGCAAAAGGATAACAACGGAAGACCCACCCTCTTCGTCGGGTGGGACTACTGATGCGGAGATCAGCTTTTCCAACGGGAACGATTTTGAAACGGCGTGTAAACAGCATTCGATGAACGGCCTGGTTGCACAAACATTTGAAATGGCTTCCATGCTGAATATTCCGCTCCGGCTGCATGGCTCGCGGAAAATGGATCTTACCCTATACAGCCGGCGGAGTGATGCCTATACCGGCGATCATGTGTATCTCGCTGAACATGTACAGGGCGACCTGCGCAGGTGTATGGAAAAAACGTTCCCGGCACCAGCAGGCAATGGGGAAGCGCGTCCCTGGCAGGTTTCGGGC
>SDZZ01000759.1 GCA_004173255.1 Chitinophagaceae bacterium
CATTCCGCGAAGGAAACGATCGGCCCGGACGTGGTACACCAGTTCATTACCGGTGAACTCCCATCGGCTTTCCATAATCCGGCACTGGAACGATTTCACCTGGGTATTCCGTTTGGAAAAAGAGGTGAAATCCGAGTAAGCCGGCAGCAGCCCGGCGGCTTGCTGTAAGCGGCCCTCGTCCACCCGGTAGGGAAAATAATAGCCCCGGTCATCCAGGAACGGGTCTTTGCGGCGGTACACATGGTACTCATATTCGCGGCTCAGCGCATCAAAACGGCAATGGGCTTCGGGTCCAACTTCCCTGACCTCCCTCAATACGATATCACGTGGCAGGATTGCGTTGAGCTTGTAAACCAGTTGTGGGTGCAGCGGCCCGTCGAAATCGAAATGGAAAAAGTTCTGCCGGGCATGAACGCCCGTGTCTGTGCGGGAGGAACCGGTGAGCCGGATAGCCGACCGCTGCAAAACGAGAAATGCCTTTTCCACCTCTGCCTGTACGGTGTTGGCGTTTTCCTGCGACTGGAACCCGCTGTAGGCTGTTCCCTTATAAGCTAATTCCAGAAAGTAACGGGGCATAAAGATTTTATTGGGAAAAAGGCCCTACCGCAGTAATGCGCGAAACCGGCCAATGAAATAATCGTCGTGCAGGTCCGACTCCAGCTTTGCAAAATTAGCGGGATCAGCCACCTTGCTGTATGATTGCTCATACATTTTCAGCCGGCCGCCGTCGCCGGGGAACAACAATGCCAGCTCCCTCAGTTGCTCCGTGGTTATACATTTTGACCGGGTGAGCTTCTCCCCTTCCGCCAGCATGGCTGACTCCTTCGACACCTGCTGCATCCGTTTTTTTGCTTTCTGCAGGTCACTTTCACCGGCCACATTGCGGCAGTTGACCGGCAATGCCGTACCGGCAGGCGAACTCCCGGCAGCCGCAGGTGAAACAGTTGTAACCGGCTGTGGCCCGCGGGGAATGAGGATGCGGATCGTATCGCGCTGCCCATTGTATTCGTCTACGAACGTAAGCCCGAAGCCAAGGGTGGTAGAGCTCTCCCCCTTCTTCGTCACAACGGCAGGCTGGTAAGTACCGGCCCCGGGCACTGCCACTGCCGACGTGGAACTGGTATCGGCCAAAGGTTTCGGCGATTGGGGCTCCGGCTGCTGCAGTGCGCTGTCCGGTTGTGTTTTTAACGTATTCGACTCTCCCTGCTGCACGGCGCTGTCTGGTTGTGTTGTTGACGGATCCGACTGCACCTGTGCCTGCTTTCTCATACTGTCCGGTCTTGGTACCGAACCAATTGGCCCGGCCTGTTGCAGCTGCCTTGTGCTATCCGGTTGTGTTACCGACCCAACCGGTTCCGTCTGTTGTTGCTGCCTTGCGCTATCTGGTGCTTTGTTGGAGGCGACCGGCTCCGCCTGGACC
>SDZZ01000243.1 GCA_004173255.1 Chitinophagaceae bacterium
GGAAGATGAATATCCCGCTTGGGCCGGTAGCGGTTTTTGGCGCAGCTAATTTTCCGTTTGCTTATTCCACGGCGGGGGGCGACACAGCCTGTGCACTGGCTGCAGGCTGCACCGTAATTGTAAAAGCCCATCCGGCCCATGCAAATACGAGTGAACTGGTGGCAGGCGCCATCAGCCGGGCTGCAGCGCTGTACCATTTACCTGAAGCCGTTTTTACGCATATACATGGTGCATCGACCGAGGTGGGCCGTTTCCTGGTGGAACATGAAACGGTGGCGGCAGTCGGATTTACCGGATCCTTCACCGGCGGCAAACAACTGTTCGACTGGGCCATGCAGCGGAAAGTTCCCATACCCGTTTTTGCAGAGATGAGCAGCGTGAACCCTGTATTCCTTTTACCAGGGAAGCTGGCTGCGGACACTGCGGGTTGTATCGATAAACTGGCCGGTTCAATTGTGCTGGGCGAAGGACAGTTCTGTACCAACCCGGGCCTGATGGTGGCTATCGATGACAAGGCCACGGATGAATTCATCAGCGGACTTTCCAGCCGCATCATTTCAACCGTTCCGGGTGATATGCTGAACCCCGGCATTTTCAGGAATTATGTGGAGAAACGCGGGAATGCGCTCGCGCAGCAAGGCGTGCAGATGCAGGCGGTGTCAGGTTCCGATCCCGGCATCAACCAGGGCGTGGCCACCATTGCTGTTACCGGTTCAGACACGTTCCTTGCCAATCCGTTGTTACACTCGGAAGTTTTCGGTCCCTATTCGCTGCTGGTTAAGTGCCGCGATGCAGCAGATTTGCTGCGGGTGGCAGAGTCGCTGGAAGGCCAGCTTACCAGTTCCATTTTTGCCACAGAAGAAGAGTTGCCTGCGTATGCTGGCCTCGCTGACACATTGCAATACAAATGCGGCAGGTTTATCTGGAATGGAGTTCCGACCGGCGTGGAAGTATGCCTGTCGATGCAGCACGGAGGACCCTTCCCATCCACGACCGACTCAAGGTTTACCTCCGTCGGGGCCGATGGCATCCGTCGATTTGTACGGCCACTGGCTTTCCAGGATATGCCCGACCAGTTGCTGCCGGAAGAACTGAAAGATGGAAATGTAATGCAGATCTGGAGAACGGTCAACAACCAGTTAACCGACAGTGCTATCGGGTAATTGCAGTGCCGGTTTTTGTTGTCGTGGAATCGAGAAAACCACGGCAGCAATAATGCAGCTGATAAAATAGGCAGTAAGAAAAAAGACGATCAGGGTGGAATAATTTTTCACGCCGAACCAGTCGCCTTTGTCCAGGATGATAAAGAGGCCGGAGCCGGAACGTACCAGTTCCCAGATCCACGCCCAGGGATGACGGTCCATCAATTCAGTCATAGCATACACAGTCAGGAAAATAAAACCGCCATACACATAGATATCGGTGGGATCGATTTTTACTATAGGACCGATGTTTCCAAAAAGATAACTCAGGAAAAACAAAAGCATAACCAGCTGGAACCAGCACCAGGCTTTCAGTGCAGGCGATGCCGGTGGGTCGTACTTCTCAAACTGGTACACGTTTTCGATTTTAAAAACGGGATACTTCCCGATCATATCGGCGGGGCGGTAGCCGGTTGGTTTGAACCACAGCAGGAATTTATCTTTCCAGTCGCGCGTGTACCACGCATCCCGCGCAAGCAATGCCACATGCTGGAAATTTATCCGCACAGGGTTCCAGGTTTGTACCGGTCGGGTAATACCATATACAGGTGGTATGTCCGCACGCTCGGCACAGAAAGTCCCGAACCATTTATCCCATACAATAAAAATCTGCCCGTAATTCCTGTCGATATACTCCGGGTTGATGGCATGATGAACGCGGTGGTGCGAGGGGGTCACGATGATTTTTTCCAGGAACCCCATTTTACCAATGTGCCTGGTATGATACCAGAACTGCGCAAAGAGATGAAGTGGTGCAACCACTTCGATTACTTCTTTTGGTACACCGAGCAGCGCTGCGGGTAAAAGGAAAATGATAAACGTACGCACAATGGAAGAAATACTCTGGCGCAATGCACAGGCAAGATTGAAGTCTTCCGAACTGTGATGGATCAGGTGACCATTCCAGAAAAAATTCACAACATGCTGGAGGCGATGTACGCAATACCCGGCAAAATCCAGGGCAATAAAAGCCACCACGTACACCAGGAAACCAGCGGGAGTATGGGTAAGGGCAAGGTGCCTGACAAGAAAGGGGTACGACAGGATCACAAATGCCAGCCCGAGCACATCCTTGGTCACATTGGTAACGCCTGACCCCAGGCTCGAGATCATATCCATGGTGCGTACGGTTTCAACGCCCTTTTTCCACCCGTACCATTTCTCGAACAGTACCAGCAGGAGAAAGGCAGGCATTGCCACCAGTAAAATTTTTCCGTAGGTTTCCATTTGTTTGTGCATCCGAATTTCGTGTATTTTCCGCAAATGGCAACAGGGGTGTATATTGCCGGCGCAAAACGGATCCATCCGGCACTGAACGATTTTACCGGATAATTGTTGAACCGGGGCCGGTGTATGCCGGAAGCCGCATTATAAACTACGTATGGATTGTCATTCAGCCTCGCTAGCGTTCACCAGTACAGGAGCCTTTTCAAGGATTGCGATGGATTATGTGGCAAAGGCACCTGCGCTCCGTCCATTCTATAAACACAGTGCTGACCGCGAAGGGATCCTCCAGTCAATCGACGCCCGGCGCAAGGCACCGGATAACCGGTCTGTTTTGCTGCAGGTATTGATGGAACAATACGAAGGTGTTCCTGTCAGCGAAGCGGTAACCAAAAACCTGGCTGCCCTTTCCTCCATCAACACTTTTACCGTAACCACGGCCCATCAGAATAACCTCTTCACCGGTCCGCTTTATTTTATTTACAAGATCCTGCACGTAGTGAAAATTGCGGCGGAGCTGAATGCATTGTATCCCGCCGATCATTTTGTGCCGGTATACTATATGGGCTCGGAAGATGCCGACCTGGAAGAGCTCAACCACATACATCTTGGCGGGGAGAAGATCAGCTGGGCGACGGGGCAGACCGGCGCCGTAGGGCGGATGAAGGTAGACAGGGAACTGCTGGCAATGATCGACCGTATTGCGGGACAACTTACTGTTTCGGCCGACGGGGCATCAGTAATGGCGGCTATCCGCGAATATTACCGCGAAGGTGAAAGCATCCAGCAGGCTACGTTCCGGTTTGTGAATCACCTGCTCGGTGAATTTGGTGTGGTGGTGCTGATTCCCGACCATGCTAAGCTGAAAGCATTAATGCTGCCTGTTTTTGAAGGCGACCTGTTACACCAGTCCGCCTCCGCCATCGTGGAAAAATCAGCCAACGAGTTGGGTAAATTATACAAAGTGCAGGCCCACCCAAGGGAGATCAATCTTTTTTATCTCGATGAACAGGTAAGGGAACGGATTGAAAAAAACGGGGAAGAATGGACGGTGAAAAGGGTTGAAAAAAAATTTAACCGCGAGGACTTACTGGCCTTGCTGCGCGAACATCCTGAACACTTCAGTCCCAATGTCATCCTCCGTGGCCTTTACCAGGAAACGATCCTGCCCAATATTATTTTTGTCGGAGGGGGAGGCGAGCTTGCTTACTGGCTCGAATTGAAATCACTGTTTGATCACTATACGGTTCCCATGCCGGTGCTGATGCTGCGCAACTCGTTTCTGGTTGCTGGCAAAAGGCAGGCTGAAACAATTGACAGGCTCGGGTATAGACCGGCCGATTTTTTCCGGCCAGCGGAAGAACTGCTGAACGGCCTGGTACAAAAGGAAACGGATAAAAATCTTTCCGTGCATCAGGTTATCGACGATACCAATAAAATGTATGCATCACTGGTTGAGCAGGTATTGCCGATTGACCCGACACTCGGGCAGCATGTGGATGCCCTGAAAACAAAAGCGCTGTACCGCCTGGTCCAGTTGCAGAAAAAAATGCTGAGGGCGGAAAAAAGGAAGTTCGCCGATCGCGAGCGGCAGATCCGGACGGTGAAGAATAACCTGTTTCCCAATAATAGCCTGCAGGAACGGGTGGAGAACATCCTTCCTTTTTATGCAAGATGGGGAATGCCGTTTATCAGGCAGCTTTATAAAAGTTCACCTGGCATAGACGCGGCATTTGTGATCCTTGAATGCGGTGAGTAGCCGGTTGAAGCGGCTGACGTCCGGTATTACAATTCGCGGAAAGGTTTGTAATATGCTTCGGTGGCGAGTGCCAGCATGGGTTTGTCGCCACCGGTATCACCATAACAGCTGATGCTTTGGTAGGCCGACAGGTCAAACTGTTTTCGGATCCGGTTTACTTTTTCCTCTCCATGGCAATTTGCCCCGGCAAGTTTACCGGTGATCCTGCCATCGGTCACTTCCAGCACGCTTGCAACGAGTGTGATGTTATGGAGAGTGCACCAGTCGGCCAGCCAGTTCTCTGCTGATGCGGAAACAAGTACGATTTCGGTGCCTGAACGGTGAAGGTCAGCCAGCTTGTCCACTGCTGCGGGCCGCAGCAATGGCGGGATGCAGGTGAGCGAAAACTCCCGGCACAGTTTGTTAAACTCGCCCAGTTCCATACCACCGAAAAACATCCCGAGCATTTTTTCTTTCACGCGCTGGTTGTGGACCAGCCCGATTTTCATCAGCACCATCAGGGGTGACAAAGCCAGGAACCCGAGGTAAAAACGGATGCGGCCGTGGCGGAAACGAATCAGTTCCAGCATGGTGTCGCGCGTGGTAATGGTGCCATCGAAATCGAAAAATGCGATCGACCTGTTCAAAGCTTTTTCTTTTTGAATATTTTTTCCGGAACGGAAGTAATAACCAGCATGATCCAGCGCCAGAACCATTTTACATAAATGGTATTTTTCTTTTTACGGACGGCTTTATAAACTGCATTCGCTACCTCGTCGGGTTCAGCAGTCAGCAGCGCAGGCAGGTCGAGCCCCGCTGTCATTTTTGTGTTCACAAAGCCCGGAAGCACGCTCACCACGTGTACTTTTTCCGGGTACATGCGGTTGCGCAATCCGCTGAGATACGCGGTGAATCCGGCTTTGGAGCTGCCGTAGATATAATTGCTCTGGCGGCCACGAAGTCCGGCAACAGAACTGATACCAACAATGGTCCCTGATTTGCGCGCGGCATAATCCGCCGAAATAATGTTCAGGATAGAGACCGGCCCGGTAAAGTTGGTGGCGATGGTGCGGTTCGTTTCAGCCGCATCGCGGATGACTTTTTCATTGTCCTTCATGTATCCGACAACGCATACAGTGATGTCCGGCTTCACCGGCAATGCCGAATAAAAAGCGTTGTGGGATGAGAGGTCAGTTACATCAAACCGGTAAACGCCACAGGGAATGCCGTACCGGATAGCGAGATCCGACTGAAGTGGTTCAAGGTCTTCCGGTTTCCTGCCGGCAAGCTGCACCGACGCGCCTGCGGATGCAAATTTCCGGGCTATGGCAAAACCTATATCAGAGGTCGCTCCCAGTATTAAAACTGTTTCCATGAAAATTTCTTAGTTGGTGGTCAGTGATAAACGATCTGACTGGATTGACCTGATCCGGTTATCGGGATTGTATTTATTAACGATGCTGATAAACTCGGGAAGGCGGTTGTAGCCCGCCTGCAAAACTTCCGGTTGCATCCTTGCATCCTTCGACATGTACAGCCGCCCGCCGTATGCGAGTACCACCTTGTCCAGTTCGTCCAGGAATGCAAAGAGGTTTTTACGAACCGGAAAATCCAGGGCCAGTGTAAAACCTTCCATCGGGAAAGAGATCAGGTCATCCTGTTTTCCAAATACTTTGAGTACTGCAAGGAAGGATCCCATTCCGCGGTCGCTGATTTTTTGGAGGATTTCGATCAGTCCCTGTTTGCTTTCCAGTGGAAGCACAAACTGGTACTGGACAAATCCTTTTTTACCATAACCCCTGTTCCAGTGGTGGATAGCATCGAGCGGATAGAAAAACGGTTCGTAAGGAATGGTACTGTTCATTTCCTTCCTGAAATTCTTTCCATAATAAAGGAAGTTGAACATCCGTACCGTGAAACTGTTCAGCACCCAGGAAGGCAGGTTGAATGGAAAAGTGATTTTCTTTTTTCCGGGAAGTTTTAACGGGTCTTTACGTTGCGCCTCAGTCAACTCGTCCGGCCGGGCATGTTCACCCATGATCAGGATACTGCGACCGAAGTGCCTGCCTTTTTTCAGGCAATCGATCCAGGCCATCGAGTAGGTGTAGTCCTTGTATTTTTCAAAATACATGATCAGCTCTTCCAGGTTACCGGCTTTAACCTGCTTCTGGCGGATGTAGGAGCTTTCAATCTTTTTCAGGTCAAATTTTACGCGGGTGATCACCCCGGTAAGTCCCATACCACCACAGGTTGCCTGGAACAGGTCTGGCAACAGGGTTGGTGAGCAGGTCAGGGTTTGCCCTTCACTGGTCAGCAGGTCCATTTCGGTAATATGCGAAGAAAAAGATCCGTCGACATGGTGGTTCTTGCCATGTACATCACTCGCTACGGCACCCCCGACAGTAATAAATTTGGTACCCGGGGTTACCGGCAGGAACCAGCCCCTGGGCACAATTACCTCCAGGATTTTGTCGAGCGTAAGGCCCGACTGGCATTCAAACAATCCCTTTACGGTGTCGAATGAAAGTATTTTATCATATTTCAGGGTAGACAGGATATTAGCTGCCAGCGACGCGTCGCCATAGCAACGACCATTTCCGCGCGGAATAAAACTCGGTTCGGCACGCACA
>SDZZ01000760.1 GCA_004173255.1 Chitinophagaceae bacterium
CTCCAGGCTTTGGCGTTGCCCGGGTCGGCGCCGACCGCCTGCTGGTAGCGCTTTAGCGCTGCGGGCAGGTCCCCAGACTTTTCCAGCGATAGCGCATCCTGAAAGTGCCTGTCGGACCTTATGTTTTTTCTGCTGGCCATTTAGCTTTGAACAAAGTTTGCTTGTCGATTGTTTGCATTTGGTGATAAGAGCTGGCAGGTTCAGCTGGGTGGTAGTAATAGTTGTTTTTAGAAGTTTAGCTATGAGAAAGAGAATATGTTTATTGGCCCTGCTTAGCCTTGGCCTATCGGTAGCGGCCCGCTCTCAAGGATTAGGCGCAGACACGGTTAGACGTTATATCAAGGTACCTACAGGCTTTCTTATGGTGCTTCGCCAGGGGGATGATGTTTTCGCGGCGCTGGAAAATCTTGCCATCACCGAACGGATTCCCTCGGCGCAGCTCAGCGGCCTTGGATTTCTGCATACCAGGTTCGGCTTTTTTGACGGCAGGAAAAAAGCTTTCAAGGAGAAGAAGCTGTCGAACCTGGAGATGGGAAGCTTTACGGGAAGCATTGCCTGGCAGGATGGCAAGCCCTCGCTCCATGTGCACGGGATAGGAGCGGACAAAAAGTTCAGGGCATACGGTGGGCATCTGCTGGGGGCGACGGTCAGCACCGGTTCCCTTGAGATTCTGGTAACTGTATTTGATGGCAAACTGCAACGCAAAAAGGAGGAGTCGATAGGGGCAAATGTACTGCAGCTGGGGCATCGGTAACCTTGATCGCAAAAAGCACAAAGACCTGCAACGTGCAGGCCTTTGTGCGGGATTTGTTAGGGTTGTATAAGAATCATAAAGATGCCCACCTGGCTATTTGGCCTCAAGGGTCGACATATCGATCACATAGCGGAACCTTACTTCCTCATCCTTGAGCTTGTCAAATGCGCTATTGATATCCTTGATGTCAATCAGTTCGGTATCCGGAAGGATGTTGTGCGCAGCGCAGAAGTCCAGCACTTCCTGGGTTTCGGTTGTGCCGCCGATCAGCGATCCGCCAACGCTGGTGGAAAGCTTAGCCACTTCCATGTTATTGGTAGGGGACGTGTAGGGTCCAAGCAGCCCTACCGTTACCAGTGCGCCTCTTCGGCGCAGCAATGGCGTATAGTCATTTACCTCAAAGGCGTAGGGTATGGTGGCCAGCAGGAAATCATATTTTGCGCAGGCGCCTTGCATTTCCTGCTGGTTGGTGGAAACGATTACCTCATCTGCGCCCAGTTCCAATGCAGCAGAACGTTTTTCTTCGCTGCTGGTAATGGCCGTCACCGATGCGCCCATGGCCTTTGCGATCTTTACGGCCATGTGGCCAAGTCCTCCGATACCGATGATTCCTACCTTGTGGCCCGTTTTTACGCCGAATCTTTTCAGTGGAGAATAGGTGG
>SDZZ01000761.1 GCA_004173255.1 Chitinophagaceae bacterium
GCGTAACTCCATAGAAAAATTTGGACCGGTGCGCACAGTGAAACCCGAACTGGTGTTTGAGATCGCGTTTGAAGGCATTGCCGCAAGCAACCGCCACAAATCCGGTGTGGCCCTGCGTTTCCCGAGGATCAACCGCTGGCGGAAAGACAAAAAAGCGGAAGAAATAAATACGCTGGAAGACCTGCAGCAATTGCTGACACAGTACGGAAAGTGACCAAAGCGGCTTAACTTTGTCCGGTTTCGCTATGAAAAAGATCCTCGTGTTGTCCATATTGACCACTGTTTGTCTCTGCGCCGCAGGATTTTTCAAAACAACCACCAACAGCTTCCAGACTATACCCGCCTCACCGCAACGAACGGGTGATCCGCAGAAAGGATACGATTACATCATGTCTGCCGCATACATGCAGAGTGGCCTGCCCTTCTATCTTTACCAGGCAGGCTTTGGTAAAAAAAATACGGGCTACCTGAAAGACCACGACCAACGCCTTGGTTACGATTTTAACCTGACCACCGCACATAACGGCAACGCCATCGTTGCGCCAACCTGTTTTCAGTGCCATGCAGAAAAACTGAATGATAAACTGATCATCGGCCTGGGAAACAATACAAAGGATTTTACCAGTAAACAGGTTTATAATATCCGGCCGATGCAGGACCTGTTACTGTACTATCTGAAAACCCTCCGCCCGAAAGAATACCAGGCTGCCTACCGTTTCTCGACCGCAACCCGATTGGTTGACAAACGGCTTTTTACAGAGTGCCGCGGTGTGAACGGTGCCGACCGGCTCTTTGCCTTGCTCGTTTCGTATCGTGATCCCGCAACCCTCACCTGGCGCAACGCAGACAGCCTGCATCTCTCCAGCACCGTGATACCATCCGATGTGCCGGCATGGTGGCTGATGAAAAAAAAGAATGCATTGTATTACAGTGGGGAAGGTCGCGGTGACTTTGGCCGGTTCATGCTCAGCTCGGCATTACTGACAATGAACGACAGCTCCGACGCGGCAGAAATTGACCGGCACATGCCCGATGTACTCAGTTATGTCCGCAGCCTGGAACCCCCGCCATACCCGGATGCAATCGATGAAGACCTGGCTGTAAAAGGTAAACTGGTATTCACAAATACCTGCAGCTCCTGTCACGGCCAGTATGGCGAAAATGAAACCTACCCGAATAAACTGATTCCCGCTGCGTTCATCGGGACTGATCCCTGGTTAAGCCGTTCCAATTTTGCCGACCCGTCGGTGATGCAATGGTTCAACAACAGCTGGTTCAGCCAGGGCGATCACCCCTCTTATATTGAACCGTTTGATGGTTATATTGCCCCTCCGCTCGATGGCATCTGGGCCACTGCCCCTTATTTTCATAATGGTTCTGTACCGGCACTGGAAATGGTGATCAACAGTTCGTT
>SDZZ01000762.1 GCA_004173255.1 Chitinophagaceae bacterium
CCCCTTCCATCATACATATGTTTCGCCGCAGTCGGGTCAGCTACAAACACCGGCTTACCGGTTTCCCTGACCTCCGACGGTGATGTATAAAAAGAGAATTGTTTTTTTACCCTGGTAAATAATGAATCACTGGGTGAATACGGACAAGCTCCCATGATGAGGTCAATCGGTTCAGCCAGCAGGTCGGTGATGATACCTGTGTTATCGCTCCGCTCCGGCCGATGGGCGTAGAAAGAGGCCGGGGTTGCATCGCGCAGGTCACCGCTGGTAATTACGCCGGTCTTCATCCCGCGCCGTTTTACAATCATGGGAAGCAGTTCCAGTTTCTGACCGGTATGGTCCACCCCCACTGCGCGGTTATTCGTTTTTACCCCGGATGAAATGGCTGTTGCCCCTGGTGCCGAATCAGTAATATAATTGTCAAATGAACTGGTCTTCGACAAACCGGTATAATGCATGTTGAATACATTCAAACCGGCGTGGTTAGCGGTATAACCGGCATACCACTGCGGCAGGCCGGTTCCATCACCGATCAGGATGATTACATTCCGGATGGGCCTCGTCGTTCCATCATTTTTATAAGTGGGTTTGTATAATTCATAAGCTGGTACAGGATTGGTGAAACTCCTGTCCGGCAGCTGCTCAAAAAACCGGCTGATTGCCGCAACCTGATCCGTATTGATATAATCAACACCCTCATCGAGAAATGCATACCAGCTGTTGAGGATATCCGGCGCATTCCAGAACCGGACTTTTTTGCCAGACTTATGCGCCTTATCAATCAGACCGCTGATGACCATGCGTTCCGCTTCGGGTAAACGTCCTTTGCCGTTCCATTTGCTATAAGTCGCAAAATTGGTGCTGAGCATTGGAATGCGCGACAGCTGTGCCGTGTTATAGCTCTTCTCCAGTTCCCCATCAATGAAAATGTAAGGCGGAAGGTTGTTCCATGCAGCAACATCAGGTCGGTTGCCACTGATCACGATCCGGACAGAGGCAGTGGAAGTAATTGCCGGGTAATTTTTCAGCACCTCCAATAGGGCGGCCATCGTAGTGCCACCGTCAGTTTTGAAATCAATCATCAACTGAAGGGAACGACTGCTATCCGCATAAATCCTTCCGCCATTCTTTGAAATGGCAGCATTGATCGGATCGAGGTACAGCGACTGGAGGGTGCGGGCTGCATCAAACTGATCCTTCGAATGGGCGACCAGCAGCAAGCCCTTTTCAAGGAATACATCGGCCTCAATAGAGCCAAAGCCCGCAGCATAGGCGTCCGTAAAGGGCGCCTTTTTCTCATAATCATTATGCGAATGCGCGTTGGCAGTGGTTGGAAAACCGGCTCCTGGCCATGTAAAACCGGTCTTTGGCAATGAACTACCGTTGTCCTGCGAAAACAGGTTAATACCATTC
>SDZZ01000244.1 GCA_004173255.1 Chitinophagaceae bacterium
GGGCATCTACAAGAATGTCATTGACAAATTGGCCTGTGAGCTGATTTATCCGGCGGATGCTTGGCGTAGATCCGGTCAATACTGCTCCCGGATTGAACATAACGGAAACTCCCGAAGCCGTCCCTATCCATAGAGCGCCGTCACGGTCTATTGCCAGGCTCTCCTGGCTGTTTTCCGTCAGCATAAAAACCGGGAAACCAGGGAGGAGCTGAACATCCTTGCGCAGAAAGGTTTTTCCCGGATGTACCTCAACGGGGAGATCAAACGGATCGAGGAACTGCAGGAACTGGATGAAAAAGGTCTCAAGACGCAGTTCAAAGGCAAGGCCAAACCCGGCAGCCCACTGGCGGGCGGGGGAATCCTGGTGGACCGGATCGTGAAAAAAGACTTTGATGAGGATGATATCCACCGCCTGTCCGATTCAATCGGCACCGCTTTTTACGAAGGCGAGGGTGATATGTATATAGAAATAAACGGCAGCGAAGTGCTGCATTTCAATAACCGGTTCGAGCTGGACGACATGACTTTTGAAGAGCCGGTGCCTAACCTTTTCTCGTTTAATAATCCCTTTGGCGCCTGCCCTACCTGCGAAGGTTTCAGCCAGGTGCTGGGTATTGACCCCGAACTGGTGATCCCTGACAGGCGGTTGAGTGTATTCGATGGAGCGGTGGCGCCCTGGAAGGGTGAAAAACTCGGGCTCTGGCGCGAAGCATTTATCAAGGGCGCGAAAAAATTTGATTTCCCGGTACATAAGCCCATTGCCGACCTGACGGCCAAACAACTTGACACCCTGTGGAAAGGCAACGAATATGTAAACGGGATCAACGCATTTTTCCGGGAGGTTGAACAAAATCTTTATAAGGTGCAGTACCGGGTACTGCTGAGCCGTTACCGCGGACGTACCGAATGTCCGGACTGCAACGGTTACCGCCTGCGGCCGGAAGCATTGTACGTACAGGTCCGGGGTAAACATATTGGCGAACTCAGTTCGCTGCCGGTAAAAGAACTGAAACCATGGTTTGATTCACTCGAAGCCACCCTGTCCGAATCGGACAAGCAGATTGGAAAACGGATCCTGCTCGAACTGCAGAACCGCCTGAAGACTTTGCTGGACGTGGGTCTTGGCTACCTGACTATCAGCCGCCTGGCCAACAGCCTCAGTGGTGGGGAAAGCCAGCGGATCCAGCTTACCAGGAGCCTGGGCAGTAACCTCACCGATTCCCTCTATATTCTCGACGAACCTTCTATCGGTCTTCATACACGTGATACTGCCAACCTGATCCGCGTACTGAAAGAACTGCGCGATCTTGGCAACACGGTGGTCGTAGTGGAACACGATGACATGATGATGCGGGAAGCTGATCATATCATCGATATGGGTCCGCTCGCATCGCACCTCGGTGGGGAGGTGATTGCTGAAGGCAATTATGATGAAATCGTTGCCAACCCTAAAAGCCTGACCGGGAAATACCTTAGCGGGCAGTTATCGATCGAACCACCGAAGACGGTGCGTAAATGGAACCGTTCCATTAAAGTGGAAGGCGCGAGGCAGAACAACCTGCAGGATATAACGGTCGAATTCCCGCTGAATGTGCTTACAGTGGTCAGTGGTGTGAGCGGAAGCGGGAAGACAACGCTTGTTAAACAGATCCTCTATCCGGCATTACGGAAGTTGAAGGGCGAATTTGGCGACAAGATCGGTTTCCATAAGGCAGTAACGGGCGACGTGGACAGTATCGCACAGATCGAAATGATTGACCAGAATCCGATTGGTAAGTCATCAAGGAGTAACCCGGTTACCTATATCAAGGCTTATGACGAAATCCGTGACCTGTTTGCCAGCCAGCCGCTGAGCAAGATGCGTGGTTTCCAGCCAAAACATTTTTCTTTTAATGTGGATGGCGGGCGTTGTGATACCTGCAAGGGTGAAGGTGAACAGGTGGTGGAGATGCAGTTTCTCGCGGATGTGCACCTGACCTGCGAATCATGTGGTGGCAAACGTTTCAAGGAAGAAGTGCTGGAAGTAAAATATAAGGACAAGAGCATTTACGATGTGCTTGATATGGGGGTCGACGAAGCCATTGATTTTTTCTATGAAGAAAAGTCGCTGGCCAAAGCAATTACACCACTCAGTGATGTGGGTCTGGGTTATATCAAACTTGGCCAGTCGTCCGACACATTATCCGGCGGCGAAGCACAGCGGGTCAAACTGGCGTCGTTCCTTGGTAAGGGGCGCAACACCAACAAGATCCTGTTCATTTTCGACGAACCTACTACCGGTCTTCATTTCCACGACATTAAAAAGCTGCTTGGCTCTTTCCAGGCCTTGATCGAGCAGGGGCATTCAATCCTGGTGATTGAGCACAATACGGATGTGATCAGGAGTGCGGACTGGCTCATTGACCTGGGTCCGGAAGCCGGCGATGGCGGGGGAACAGTGGTTTATGCGGGCAAACCCGATGGTATTAAAAAGGTAAAAGCCAGTCACACCGGCGCTTATCTTTAACCCGGAGTTTATTTTGGTAAACACTTGCAGGAACCGGATGGGAAATATAGATTTGTCTCCTACAGACAAAGCATCCAATCCCCCTGATTTCCGTCCCTACAATCCAACAACAACGTAACAAACTGACAGTGTCAGCAGCAACCGTTCCGGCGGGTCACTGCAGACGTAAACTGTATGAATGTATAGTCCCGCGGGACGGAAGAGAAGTATGTGAGAGTACTTGCAGAGACAGGGGAACCTCCTTCAAGGGAAGGGGGCTTCCCATTTTTTTTACCCAATTTTTTTCTATGCAAAGGTTGGCTGTTTACCGGTTTCTGATGATGATCATACTGCCCGCCTGCGCGCTGACCCTGCATGCGCAGGGGCGGAGCAACAGCACGCTGCCGGTAATGTTCGACAACGTAAGGATCTCAATGAAGAATGGTGACGTACTGGTAGAATGGAGCAACCTGACCGAACGCGAGCTGGTTGATTATGTAATTGAGCGATCGGCCGACGCCACCAATTTTGTCGAAGTAAGCCGGTTCAAACCCACGAGCAATGAAAATGTACCCGTAAGCTATTCGGGGGTGGATCCATCGCCATTTGCAGGCCTTAATTACTACCGCATCCGGGTGAATGAAATTTCCGGAAAGGTGATCTTCAGTATCATCCTTAAAATTGAAACAACCGCACACGCTACCGACCTGCTCGTTTATCCCAACCCGGTAACGGCCGGACAACTATCGTGGAGTGTGTCCAACCTCCCTGCCGGTAAGTACAGGATCGAGGTCATTAATATGTCGGGTGCCACGGTGTTCAGCAAACCATTGCGGCTGCAGGGAAAAAGTGTGGCGCAGACTATCGACCTGCCTGCCGGTTTGAATGCCGGTACCTACCGGCTGCTGCTCCGCGGTGATGAGGTGGAACAGGGCCGGAGTTTTATCGTGCAATAAGCGAACCCTCTCACCTGGTCGCAGTACCAGGCCATTTGGCACAGTCGGACAATCCTTTTATTTGCACAATAAAAAACCCATCCTCGTGGATGGGCTGAACGTTACTGTTATGAAAGAAAGAGTTATTAAAGCAGGATGAAGGATAGGTTGAATGGCCAGGTTTGTGTTTTATAAGGTTCGGTTGTCAACAACATGGATTCAATCGGAACAACGGAATTTAAAAACGGGACAGGTGAAAAAATAGAAAGTTGACCTGGGGAGAAGATCGTTTTGGTTTTAAATAGGATTGGAAATAATTTGTCTGGACGGTTTGGATATTGGATGTGGATCTGTCATCCTTGCATCAACTTTCTAAAACAAAAATATATCCACACCCGAATGTTAACAAGAGCATAAACTCCCTTTCTTATCGCTACGGTATTTACCTAGATTTCCGTAAATGCCCTGTTTTACGACTCGTATTAGTCCCATGTGGTAAGGGTAAACCTTCTTAGTCAAATACCGGTACTTTCCACAGGGCGGAAATCAAGTACTTCTACTATAGTACTTACAACGGGAATTTTCCATCTTGCACCCGGAATTAACAGACAAAATCCTATAATCTCAATATCAACCCATGAAAAATCACGAACCTAACGCTGTAATCAAAGTCGCCATTGCAGATGACCACGCGCTGTTCCGGACAGGAGTAAAGACTTCACTGTCAAGCCGCAAGGACATACAGATGGTTGCGGAAGCCGAAAATGGCATGCAACTGCTCAACCTTCTCCGTCACATCCAGCCCGATGTGGTATTGCTGGATATCCAGATGCCCATTATGGACGGACTGACCACTTTACCTGAAATCAAGAAACTGTATCCAGGTGTGAAAGTAATTATGCTGTCGATGCATAATGACCATTCGGTTATTTCCCGCATGATGGAAATTGGCGCCAACTCTTACCTGACCAAGGAATCCGGATCGGAAATGATCTATGATGCCATCCGTACAGTATATGAGCAGGACTTTTTCTTCAATGACCTTACCAACAAGGCACTGCTGAGCGGCCTGCGTACCAAAAGGGTAGTGGAATCGTCCATGCCACAGGATGTACAGCTGACCGATAAGGAAATCACCATCCTTAAACTGATGTGTGATGAAAAAAGCACCAAGGAAATCGCCGACATCGTGGACCTTAGTCCGCGTACCGTTGAAGCGATCCGCGATAAATTAAAAACGAAGACCGGAACCAAGTCGATGGCCGGACTGGTCATGTATGCCGTGAAAGCTGGCCTGGTGGAACAGGCATAACTCTTTGCACGACTAATTGCTTATGAACCCATCCGGCGAAAGCGGGTGGGTTTTTTTTGCGCGTGAATGTCACCCGAGCTGGTGGGGCCTGGCAGTTGTCCCGGCGTTTTTCAGCGAACGGGTAGGGTGAATTGACGTAGTTTTAAGGCCATGAACAGCATCAATTTTAATGGAAAATTCGTCGATGCCACGCAACCCGTACTGCTGGCGGATAACAAGGGATACCGCTACGGCGATGGGCTGTTTGAAACCATAAAAGTGTACAAGGGTACAATCCAGCTGGAAGACCTTCACTTCGATCGCCTCCACACCTCCCTCCGCCTGCTGGGGATGAAGTTGCCCAGCCTGCTCACCCGCGAAAAAATCTGCAGCTCGATCGTTGCGTTATGCAAAAAAAATAAGGCGGAAAAAATCGGCCGGGTGCGCCTGTCCTTTTTCCGCGGCAACGGGGGTTTACTTGAAGGTGGTGATGAAGTCCAGTACCTGATTGAGGCGTGGCCGCTGGAACCATCGGTGCACGAATGGAATATAAACGGGTTGCAGCTGGGGATTTACGAGACGGCCCGGAAAAATACCGATGGGTTCTCCGGTGTGAAGACCGCCAGCTTCCTTCCATATATTATGGCTGCACGTAATGCAAAGGCCAATAAATGGAATGATGCCATTGTGCTGAATACGGCCGGACGCGTGTGCGACACCAGTATCGCGAATATTTTCCTGGTAAAAAACGGCAGGCTTTCCACCCCATCCCTGGCCGAAGGTTGTATCGATGGTGTGATGCGACGATACATCCAGCCCCTGGTGAAAGATCATGGCCTTATATTGGAAGAGAAGGAGGTAACAGTGGATGAACTGATGGAGGCAGATGAGGTTTTCCTTACCAACGCCATCCGTGGTATCCGCTGGGTGGAACGGATCGGGGAAAAAAAATACACCCATCAACTGGGTTTTTCACTTCACAGTGCCGTCATTTCCTCGCTGTTTCCTTCATGATAAAATTGAACTTCACCAGATGAAACCGAAGATTAACCTGTTCTGGTTCCGCCGGGACCTGCGCCTGCACGATAACGCCGGACTCTATCATGCCCTGAAAGGGGACCGTCCGGTGCTGCCCATTTTTATTTTTGATACGGAAATCCTCGATGAACTGGAAGACCGGAAAGACCAGCGGCTGGTTTTTATTTATGAATCATTGCAGGCGATCAATAAACAGCTGGCAAAAAAAGATAGCGCCATCGATGCCCGTTACGGAGCACCCGTAAAGGTGTTTGGCACATTGCTGGAAGACTATGACGTGGGCACCGTATATACCAACCACGACTACGAACCCTATGCGCGCGAACGGGACGCATCGATAGCTGCACTGCTCCAGAAAAAAGGCATTGGTTTTAAAACATACAAGGACCAGGTCATCTTCGAAAAATCAGAGGTGGTGAAGGATGACGGCAAACCCTACACCGTTTTTACTCCTTACTCCAGGAAGTGGGACGCTACCCTTACCGGTTTTTACCAGCAGTCCTACCCAACCACCCGCTACCTGAAAAATCTGCTCGCCTGTGGTCAGAAAGAATTACCTGCGCTGAAATCGATGGGTTTTGAAGAAGCAGCATTCCGGTTCCCGTCTGCCAAACCACCGGAAGCAATTATCCGCGACTATGACAAAACAAGGGATGTGCCATCCATTGCCGGTACGTCAAGAATGAGCGTACACCTGCGTTTCGGCACGGTCTCTATCCGGGATCTTTTGCGCGAGGAAGGCCCGCTGAACGCTACCTACCGGAAAGAACTGATCTGGCGGGAATTTTACCAGGCGATCCTCTGGCACTTTCCCTATGTGCAGACCGGTTCATTCAAAAAGGAATACGACCAGATCCGGTGGAGGAACAATGAAAAGGAATTTGATGCTTGGTGCACCGGTCAAACGGGTTACCCAATTGTGGATGCAGGGATGCGTGAACTGAATGAAACAGGCTTTATGCTTAACCGTGTACGCATGGTCACTGCTTCATTCCTGTGTAAACACCTGCTGGT
>SDZZ01000245.1 GCA_004173255.1 Chitinophagaceae bacterium
TCCTTGGTCTGGCCAGGGACCGGGATCATATTGGTCTTCCGCATTGCCTGGATCTCGACCGGTGTGTTACTGGCATTGTACTGACCGGGTTTACCTTCGAACTCGTACTTCAGTTGCGCCCTGACGGTGCTTGTGTACACCGGCTCGATGTCCTTGATATTGCTGAACTGAAAAGGTACACTGGTAGCGGTTTGTATCGTTTTTCCATTTGCATCTTTTGCGGTAATGCTGGCCTTGTACCAGTATCCATCTTTAAAGCCCATTGCCAGCGCATCTGACTCTGTCCGTTTGAACAGGTGGGGGAGCGTGTCGCCTTTTTTCTGGAAGCTGGTTTTATAAAAAAATGCATTATCGCTGGTGAGTGTACCTCCGGCCGGTTTGATTTCCAGGTCGTATTGGCTGACCCCATAACGCTTGTAGGTAGTATCGGTCAGGGTCTGGTTGGCCAGCAACATATTCAGCCAGTTCCAGCTCAGTACCAGGTCGGTCTGGTTATTAACCGCAATTACCTTGTTGTTTTTGTTAGGAACGATGAAGTCAAGCGTCAGGTTACCAATAATGGTACTGGTACCTCCATACACAAAACTTCGCACCTCGCTCCGGCCACCGTTGCGGTATCCTGATTGCTTTACCAGCGGTGCGGCGGTAACGGCCCATGCATACTTACGTCCTGCTACCAGTGCGGGCTCGGCCGGACCGTACAGGAAAATATTCGAGTTGGTAATGGTTTCGAAGAACGCCGGTGTGGTCTTGGAATTCATCGCGTCGTTCGGGTTTTTGGTCGGATCGAGCATTTCGATTACGCGCAGCAGGTATTGTGTACCCGGTTCTGAACCGGCGGGTATGTTCCAGGAGAAAATAATATTCTGCACGGCACTGGCGCCTAAGTTGATGTTATCCTTGTCGAATGGTTTGATCAGGATCGGGGGTTCCAGTTGCGTGAGGCGGATAAACACACAACCTGATGGTGCATCGGCGGACACGGGAATGGTTGGATTATCATAGTCCCATACCCGGACACAGATCTGGTAGTTTCCCTCGGGCAGGCCTTCCCTGGTGGCAATCTGCCTAGCGGTGATACCTACCAGGTCGAACGTATTTACATCAAAGAGCGCATTCAGTGCATTGTAGTCAAGCAGCGTTGGAACGTTTGGCGGGACGAGGATTGGCGCCGATGGACGGTAGCCCGCTTTGGTGGAGATTTTTATGCCATTGTCACCCGTGATGGTGATCCGCAGGAAAACCCGCGCTGGTGCGCCGGTTGCGCTGACGGGGTTAGTCAGCGAAATGATCGTTTTGCCCGGCAGGCTGGCATAGTCACTCAGCTTGCTGGAGTAAGGTGGCGTTACGGCAAAGTTGACCAGGATGCCACGTGATTGCGCCTGGGTTTTGCCCACGCCGGATATCAACACGCATACAAGCACTATCGTCGATAATAATTTTAGCATAGTTCGTTTTTTAGAAGCTATAAGTATAAGCGGCTTCGCCGGTGTGTTCACGGAATTTGATTTGTCCTGCATTGTCTATTTCAGGGCGGTTGTCGAGCAGGGAGTACCGGATGCTGAAGCGGTGATGTTTTCCAGCCTGGTAGCTGCTGTTGAAGTTTGCGTTGATGATATTGCTGTTGCCCTGCGGCCCTTTGCTGGTAGTATAGGTTCCGTTGACGGTGGTCAGCAATTTGTTTTTAAACCAGCTCTTGTTCAGGCCCGCTGTATAACTCATGTTTTTGAATTCACCCACCGACAGGGTGTTGCTGGTATGGGTGATGGCGGTGGTTATACTCAGGGCTTTTTGTACAAGGGAGATGGTGTAATTCAATGCAAGGATATCGCTGGTGATATTGTTGGTGGTTTGCGTAGTCGAATTATCGTCGGTCAAGTCTGAACGATTAAACGAAGCAATCACCACGTGCGCAAATCTGGTGTTTGAAATCACCAGGCGCGGCATCACGGAAATATTACTGTTGTTCTGCGCCAACAGGTATTTGTTCTGCACCAGCACTACGGAAGGTTTTGAGTTGGAGGAGAAGTTGGTGTAATTGGCATCGATGCCCAGGCGTTGGGTAATATCCCAGCTCACATTCGCCAGGCCGATGGTACGCGTGGTCGTTGCTTCTTTCTGGCTTTTTACATTGTCTTTCTGACGGCCGATGCTGCCGTTGATCCGCAGCCTGTTCTTCAACAGGATGAAGGACGGCGACACGGTATAACTTTCCACATCATTATTGAAGTAATACACGCCCATACTCCGGAACTGCGGATCGATATGTTTGAATTCGAATTTCAACCCGAAGAATTTGCCCATGTAACCCGCTGCGGCACGGTATGCCACGCTGAATTCGGAAGTCCCGTTGACCGGCATCAGGCTGCTGAGCTTGTCGATAATCCGGTTGCTGTCAGGGATTGCATAGGCGCTGCCGATATCATTTGTCCAGAGACTGGCGCCCGCATCACCATCGAGGTAAAGGCCTTTGGCCAATTGCAGTCGTCCTGCGAGCGAAGCAACACTGTTCGCTGCAGCCCGCACCAGGTCCTGGTTTCCCGGGTCGACGATGGTGCTACTGCTATCATCTTTTGCGTGGAGGGTGCTGAGGGTAATGAAGCTGCGCTCATCCCCATAACCAATTTTGGTGGCAATGCCTTTGCGGGAAAAACTGAAGGGCTGCACAGTTCCGATGGTACTATCAATTTCCGTGGCCCGGTTGAGCCGGCCATACATGATCCCAAAATGGAATTTTTTCGGATTGATTTCGATGCCTGCACCCAGCATGGTGTGGCCATCCAGTGTATAGGGCGAGAAGCTCAGGTTGCGGTAGCCGCCGTGGATGGTCAGCCATTTGTAACGCGGGCTCAGGCCAAACTGGTTGAATGGCTGGCTGAAACTCCGGTCCTGTTCGCTCAGGGTAAAACTGATGGGGATGTCCAGACTTCCATACAGGTTAATGTTTGTGTACCCGCTCAGGATGTACGAGAATGGTTTGCGGCGGGCTGGGATGCCATCGGCCGAGTAGGCAATGCCTCTCAGGTCGATATTTCCTGACACGGTAACCGGCTTTGCGAGAGGGATATTTTCAATGTCCTGGGAGAAGGTTTGCCCGCTGAACATAGCCAGGGCAAGAAGCAGCACGAGACGTGCTCCGGATTTAGTCAGTGATGTATTAGGTACCAACAGGTTAGTTTTGCTCCGCAAGATAGCAGGAAACTTTTCTGCGAGTATACCCCGGATGTGGTATTGGGGGTACCTAATTCGAGTGATGGGCCATGGTTTTCCCGGATGGTTTTGGCTCCATACATCTGGGCTGGTAATTAATAGAAGCTTTGATTAGTAGCTAATCAAAAAAATGACCTGAGCGAAACAGAATCTATTATAAAGAAAACTTATATAACTTCAACCGATAGTACAACCACCAACAAATAGAATTTAAAACAAGACTTATGCATTCAGGAGGGAACAAAAAGTTCATGAATCACTTCATTGAAGAAGTAATAAACAATAAAAACCTGAAAGCTGCTGATGATCTTGTAGCTGAAGATTTTATCGAACACATTCCATTTCCAGGACAGGGCCCGGGAAGGGATGGGTTAAAAGATGTACTTCAATTCATGTTCACCGGATTCCCCGACATGAAATGGACAGTGCTGGAACAAATTGCAGAGCGTGAAAATGTGGTAACCAGGGTTTCCTGGACAGGAACTCACAACGGTGAATTCATGGGAATACCACCAACAGGCAAATCCGTTGAAGTGTGGGGAGTAGTGATTGATGTTGTCAGAAATAATTTGTTTGCTGAAAGCAGGATAATAATGGACACCGTAAGTTTATTGCAACAACTAGGAGTCATGCCTTGACCTGGGAACTGATAAGTCATCGTCTACGAGAAGCCACCAATTTGTTGGCTTTTTTGCATCATCCCGCACCTAGGATACTGCTACCTCCTGCATCAGGGACGTGGTCATCTGCGTTTTCCCGAACCCAGCCAACTTATAAACTATTTTAGCCTCATACCCGGCACTGTTTGTAGTTGCTGCGCGCCCTTGGCGGTGACGACGAGCTCCCTGGAAAATTTCACTTTTCGTAGCCAGCCGTTTTTGAGCATGGACTTATATAGTGCTGCACCAAGCTGTCCGGCCAGGTGAGGTCTCCGCTCGGACCAGTCAAGGCACTGCCGGGTCAGGGGCCGTGGACTTCCCTCAAACATTTCTTTAGAAATGCCAAGGGTGGCAAACCAGCCCCAGCCCTTCGTGGTCACCAGGTATCCGTTGGCGGACTTCCTCAGGAATTCCGCATGCTCCAATGCTTCCACCAGACTGACTCCCACATATCCGGCGATATGATCGTAACAACTCCGGCAGTACTTAACGCCATCCCGCTCCGCGGCACCGGGCATTTTTCGCTGAACCTTCCCGTCACCAAGGGAGGCCAGTGCTTCTATTACATATGCAACTTCGGGACGCGAGAAAGAATAATAACGGTGTCGCCCCTGGCTGTCCACTTTAACTATGCCGGCATGCTGAAGCTTCAGCAGGTGATTACTTGCAGAACTGGATGAGATCCCTGCTGTCAATGCCAACTCACCCGCAGTGTATGACCTGCTGTCTAACAAACACCAGAGCAACCTTGCCCGGGTCGGTTCACAGAGCAGCGCGGCCGAGGCAACAAAAGATTCTTCTGCATCCATATTTCATTGTTGAATGAAATGTAAATGTAAAAGCTTTACGTTATTCGCCGTAACAAAAACAACAAACATGAAAGACATCGAAATCCTGATGGACAATAAACCCGGCATGCTGGCGCTGCTCGGCGATACGCTGGGCCGTAACAAAATAAGCCTGGAAGGAGGCGGGATGTTCCAGGCTGGTGAAAAATCGATCGCCCATTTTTTAGTGGAGGAACCAGACAGGGCACGTGCTGAATTAAAAGCAGTGAATATTGATATCGTTAAAGTGAATGATGTACTTATCCAGAAGCTGAGGCAGGACGTTCCCGGTCAGCTCGGTGCGTTCTGCAATAAAATGGCCGCAGCCGGTGTGAACATCCTTGTGCAATACAGCGACCATTATAACCAGCTGATTGTGGTGGTGGATGATTATGAAAAAGGTAAGGCTGTATCCGACCAGTGGAAAGCTGATTTCCTAACTGCAAAAGCTATTTAAATGAACAGGCAGCACCACTATAACATCGAGGTTGAATGGACGGGAAATACCGGCACAGGAACATCCGGGTATACAGCGTTTGAACGCACACATACCATCACAGGACGTAATAAAGTCGCTATCCCGGGCTCTTCGGATCCGGCATTCCGCGGCAACCCCACCCGGTACAACCCGGAAGAGCTTTTACTAGCCTCGCTTTCAGCATGCCACATGTTATGGTACCTGCATCTTTGCTCGGAAGCAGGCATTGTGGTAACTGCGTATACGGATGAGGCAACCGGCACCATGATTGAAACAGATAACGGCGGGGGAAGATTTGAAAAGGTACTGTTAGCCCCCCGAATTACCTTAAAGGATACAGGTCTTACAGAAAAGGCCAGGCAGCTTCACCAAGAAGCAAACGGGTTATGTTTCATTGCCAACTCGGTTAACTTCCCAGTGCTGCATGAACCGGTCTTCAATCAACAACAGCCTGACTTTTAACCATATTGATCATCGATTCTCGTATTTCTTCAGAGCATTTGCTCCCGAGATGGAAAGCCATGTATTCATACATTGCTTTACCAGTCATAGTTTGTTTTACAAATGAATACATGCTCAAGGTGGAGTCGGCATACATTTCATATTTTCATCCGATCCCGCAGCTTGATGATTTTCCCGGGGAAAAGTCAAACGCGCATGTGATCCGGCTGCCAGTCCTTAATGGATTTCTTGATCTCTTTACCTGACAATTGTTCCTGCAGCGTTTTCTCCAGAAGGATCGGCAATTGCTCATCTGAAGCAAAACGCAGTGCGGCAAGTTGCCCGAAGGATAACCGATCTTCCACCAACTCCAGTCGCTTCCCGGTTAACTGATAATAACGCAACCTCATCTCCAGCCGGACTATCCGGTTTTGATTACCCAGTGCGTAATGCTGCCGCATCATTATCGCCACCCACAAGATAAACACCAGCACAATGGTGATCCAGATAAAGAACTCGCGCTTTTCCGGATCCGCAAAAATCTGCCTGGTGCTCATGACGATAGCTGCCGTCATCAGAGGCAGTAGCAAAAAGTGGTGGGGAGGATAATACTTTGCGTGATTTTTAAAATTTTGCCTGTTCATATCAGCGAGTTAAATGATGATTTATTCGACCTATTCAAAGACTTCCATATTATTCCATGAGACTAATTGTCTGCAGCAGCGAATCGGCAGTGCCTTTCCTCCTGTCTTGGCCGCCCCGAAAATAAGGGTAATCTATTAAGAAGGGCAGCACGGCGGTTAATAACCTGAGGTTTACATTAAATTAAACCTATATTGATCTATGGCAAATAAATATTCTATGAAAACATGGCGTTTGATCCCACTGGTGATGTTGTTTTTGTTTAGTTCCAGGTCTTCATTTGGTCAGCCGCTTGAGCCCGGAGACATAGCTGTACTTGGCTTCAATTCAGATCAGGCTTCCGACCTGAACTTTGATGGCTTTCCTGACTTACGCTGGGCAATTGTTTGTTTGCGTGACCTGCCAGCAGGTACCGTTGTAAATTTCACCGATGCGGGTTACTCTGAAACCGGGCTGTTTTATGTCAATCCAAACAATGAAGGTCATCTCACCTGGACGCTTAC
>SDZZ01000246.1 GCA_004173255.1 Chitinophagaceae bacterium
CAAACCTACGCCACTGTCACCCTGCAGAACTATTTCCGGATGTACCACAAGCTCTGCGGTATGACGGGTACTGCGGAAACAGAAGCAGCAGAGTTGTGGAGCATTTATAAACTGGATGTGGTGACCATTCCGACCAACCTCAACATGGTGCGGGATGATAAACAGGATCTTGTTTATAAAACCAAACGCGAAAAATATAAGGCGGTGATCGACGAAGTGGAAAAGCTGCGGGAAGCAGGTCGTCCTGTGCTGGTAGGTACCACTTCGGTTGAGATCAGCGAACTGCTTGCGCGGATGCTGCAGCAGAAAAAAATCCCGCACAATGTACTCAACGCAAAACAACACGCCAGGGAAGCCCAGGTAATTACCGAAGCGGGTCTGGCCGGCGCGGTAACCATTGCCACCAACATGGCGGGACGCGGTACGGATATCAAACTCGGACCGGGTGTAAAAGATGCCGGTGGTCTTGCAATCATTGGTACCGAACGCCATGAAAGCCGTCGGGTAGACAGGCAGCTGCGCGGTCGTGCCGGTCGCCAGGGTGACCCCGGCAGCTCACAGTTTTATGTATCACTGGAAGATGACCTGATGCGCATGTTCGGCAGCGAACGTATTGCATCGATGATGGACAAACTCGGTTACAAGGAAGGCGATGTAATCCAGCACAGCATGATCAGCAACAGCATCCAGCGTGCGCAGAAAAAGGTGGAAGAAAACAACTTCGGCATCCGTAAACGCCTGCTGGAATATGATGATGTAATGAACAAACAGCGGAATGTGATTTACGGCAAACGTGAACACGCCCTGTTTGGTGAACGCCTGTCGCTGGATATCGATAATGCTTTTGCCGTGGTGGCCGAGGGACTGGTGGCCGGTTTCCGCCAGGAGAACGACTACGAAGGATTCAAGATGGCGGTGATTGTGAACTTCGGGCTGAATACCGAAATCAGCGAAGACGATTTTAAAAAGACAGACCAGAACACACTGGTGGACAGATTATATGCAGAGGCCACGGCGCAGTACCTGAACCGCAAGGCTGACCTGCAGGCACAATCAGTTCCCGTGTTCAAAAACATCCGCAACACCCAGGGCAAACACATCGAAAATGTAGTGGTGCCATTCGCCGATGGACGGAAAGCGCTCAACGTACTGGCGTCGCTGGATAAAACCATCGAGACCGAAGGCAAGGAGTTACTGACCAACCTGGAAAAGACCATCACCCTGCTGGTGATTGACGAGGCATGGAAGGAACACCTTCGCGCAATGGATGACCTGAAGCAGAGTGTACAGACCGCTTACCTGGAACAGAAGGATCCGCTGGTAATATATAAAGTGGAAGCGTATAACCAGTTCAACAATATGGCCACGGAAGTAAACAAGGATATCGTTTCCTTCCTCGCCCATGCCTCCATCCCGGTACAGGATAATGCCCCGGTACAAGAAGCGAAACAGGTGAAGACTGATTACAGCAAGATGACCGCGAACAAGGAAGAAGTGGAAGCAGCTGGTGAAGATTACGCAGCAAACGAACGCGACCAGTTTGACCCCAATGGCGGACCGGCAGTAAAACAGGAACCGGTGAAGGTTGGACCAAAGGTGGGTCGCAACGATCCATGCCCATGCGGTAGCGGCAAGAAATTCAAGAACTGCCATGGCAAGGATGTTCCGGCGTAATCGTATTTCAAAAATATAAAGCAAAAAAAATCCTGCCGGCTGGCAGGATTTTTTTTTGAGACTGATGCTGATGATCAGAATGGTTTTTTCAGATTGTATTTTTCGAGGTAACGGTTGTTCAGCATTTTCTGCTTATCGTTCAGGTCGATCTTGCGACCCTGGATAAATGCATCCGTTACATTCTGTGATTTCATATCGAGGATGTCGCCGTCGCTGATGATGATGTTGGCGTCCTTACCCACTTCAATACTGCCGGTTTTGTCAGCAACACCGAGCACGGCAGCAGCGTTCAGCGTGATGGCCTGCAATGCTTCCTCTTTTGTGAGGCCATAAGCCGAGGCAGTCCCTGCGTTGAACGCAATATTCCGTCCGCGTGTCTGGCTGTCGTCATCATTGATCGCAAACAGCACACCTGCCTTCTGCAGGGCTGCGGCTGATTTGTATGGCTGGTCCACGTCATCGTCCTCACCCGTTGGAAGACTGTGCATCTGCGACAGGATCACCGATACATTATGTTGTTTCAGCAGGTCAGCGATCTGCCAGCTTTCACTGCCACCGACAATGGTCATGTCCACCCCGAACTCCTTTACAAAATCGAGCGCAACCAGCATTTGTTTAGCAGTGTTGGCGTGTACATACAGCCGTTGCTTTTTTGCAAACAAAGGTTTCAGTGCTTCGAATTTCAGGTTGGTTTCGGCATGTGTTGTTTCTGCTGCGTATGCTTTCGCTTCACGGAAGTAGGCTTTCAGGCGTTCGATTTTTTCCAGGCCTTCCTTCACCGGGTCCGACGGTGCAGCACCAGCATTAGGTCCGCCACCAAACCCGCGGCCCCTTGCCGGACGTGCCAGCAATGAAGGCATAAATATATTCATCCCCGCATCGGTGTTGTAAGCCGCATCTTCCCAGTTCCATGCATCCAGTTGCACCACGGAAGAAGAACCGGAGAGCAGCTCCCCCTGCGGGATTACGTTGGCAAGAAGCACTCCGTTGGACCGGAGTGTATTGATCACTTTTGAATCCGCATTGTACGCCACTATTGAACGTACATTCGGATTCATCTCCCCCATTTCACGCACATCACTGCTGGCGCGGATGGATGAAATTTCCACCAGGCCAAGACTGCTGGCAGGCAGGATAAGTCCGGGATACACGTGTTTTCCTTTTGCATCGATCACCGTAACATTATCCTGGGGCACGGCGAGGTTGCTGCCAACTTCGATGATCTTGCCATCCTGCACCTTGATGGTACCGTTTTCAATTACCTTCCCGTTTCCCACGTGGATGGTTGCATTTTTTATCACCATCAGTCCCTTCTGCGGCCCCGCCGGCATTACGTTGGACTGGGCACCTGCCTGGAGCGTAACAGCGGCAAACAGGGCGAGCATTATTTTTTTCATGAGCTTTATTTTAAAGTAAGCCTTGTTCAATGGTTTATTATTCGCCGGTGTCTTCTGTTACCAGTAAGCCGTGGCTGTGACCATGATCGCTGCAGGTATGCATGATCAGGTAAGTAGGTTGTGCAGGCACCATCGGTGCACCACTCCGCTTCTCGCCGTTGAGTTTCCTGACCAGCCTGTTGCGTTCAATGTCCACCTGCTTCTGCATTTCAGCATCTTTTTCGCGGTCAAAATAAACGGTGCCGTCAACGATGGTATACAGTGATTTTGCATAAATGCTCAGCGGGTTATCACTCCACAACACCACATCCGCATCCTTACCGGCTTTCAGGCTGCCAACCTTATCATCCACGTGCAGCATTTTTGCCGGGTTCAGGGTCACCATCTTCAGCGCTTCTTCTTCCGTTACGCCACCATACTTCACAATCTTTGCCGCTTCCTGGTTCAGGCGGCGCGCCATTTCCGCATCATCGGAGTTGATAGCTACGTTGAGACCTACCTTCTGCATAATGGCAGCGTTGTAGGGGATGGCATCTTCCACTTCCATCTTATAAGCCCACCAGTCCGAAAAAGTAGATGCATTGGCTCCATGTTTCAGCATCTGGTCCGCCACTTTATACCCCTCGAGTATATGGGTAAAAGTATTGTACTTGTATCCCATGCGGTTCGCTACTTCGATCGAACTCATGATTTCACTCTGCACATAGGAATGGCAGGTGATGAAACGTTTGTTTTCCAGGATTTCCACCAGTGCTTCCAGTTCGAGGTCGCGGCGCGGTGCAGTCAGTCCCTTTTTATTTTTTGCCCCATCATATTCTTTCCAGGCTTTCTGGTAATCCTTTGCGCGGGTAAACGCGTCGACCAGCACCTGTTCAACACCCATACGGGTATCGGGATAGCGGTTGTTGCCTTGTGTGGAGGAAGAACGTTTTACGTTTTCACCCAGGGCAAACTTGATCTGGCCGGTCCAGCCTTTGAACTTCAGTTCGTCATCATTGGCACCCCATCGCAGTTTGATCAGCTGTGTTTGTCCGCCGATCACGTTGGCCGAACCATGCAGTATATGCGAGGTGGTCACACCGCCGCTGAGCTGGCGATAGATGTTGATATCTTCAGGGTTGAGGTTATCGGCAATCCGCACTTCTGACGTTACGCTCTGTCCGCCCTCATTGATAGATGCGGCAGCAATATGCGAGTGTTCATCGATGATACCCGCTGTTACGTGTTTGCCTGTTCCGTCGATCACCCTTGCACCCGACGCGGAAAGGTTTTTGCCAACACCGGCAATCTTGCCGGCTTTCAGGAGTACATCGGTATTCTGCAGGATGCCTTCCTTTTCGTTGGTCCACACCGTAGCATTTCTGATCAGGATAGTTTCCTGTTGTGGCTTCTGGCTTTCTTCCCATCCAAACGGTTCAAATGGGTAAGTGACCTTGCCAAGCACAGGGACCTCTTTTTTCCGCACGCTGTCGGCCATCGGCTCGCGGGCCGACAGCATCACTGCGGTCCAGGTAATCGAATTGCCCGATGAGTCGATACCCGTGCCGTTCCATTCCGAACCATTGCTGATACCACTCAGCAGCACCGCCGATGCTGGTAACGGGGTTTCACCACCGCGGGCAAAACCACCCGGACGGCTGCCCGGCGCCGGCGCATTTTCACTGCCCGGACGCTGGCGACGGCTATTGGGTGCAAAACCAAGTTTGACCGTCTTTCCATCGTAGCTGAATTTCGTATTGAGTGTGTCAGTGGCAAACAGTGCCGCGCTGGAAGCACTCTTTACATCGAGGGTATACTTTTCTGGCCCGTTAATCCCGTTCACGGTAACTGCATAGGTACCGCTGACGGTGGCCATGTCTTCTTTCACGGTGTATTTAATTCCCTGAACATAATTTTCAAGGATGCTGGTCTTTTCGTTGAAGATGGGACCGTTGGTCACCAGGAAATTGGCAACCTTGCCCACGTCGAGGCTTCCTACCTTATCGTACACACCCATCAGGGTGGCTGGTGTTTTAGTCAGTGCGTCCATCGCTTTTGCTTCGGACAGGCCGTAATCCATGGCTTTGCGAAGGCCCGACCAGAAGAGGTTTACGGTACGCAGGTCAGCCGTGGTCAGCGCAAACGGAACACCTGCCTTTTCAAGCGCGGCCGGGTTGGTGGGTGCCAGCTCCCAGTGTTTCATATCTTTCAGCGATACAAACCGTGCATCGTTCGGATCTTCCACATCCTGCGCCTGCGGGTAGTTGAGACCTATAATAAAAGAGGCGTTGGTAGCCTTCACTTCTTTTACCCGCTGGTATTCGTTGCCTCCTCCTTTAATAATATACTGGAAGCCGAATTCGTCCCCGATGCGATCGGCCCGAAGATCGTTCCACAGGTCGTTTGCCTCAAACACCTGCGGCAACGATGCGTCATCATTGATCGATTTGAGTGTGAGGTTAAATCCTTCCGCGGCCGGACTGCCCTTGTACCACTGTGCATCGAGGTACGACTGGCGAAGCAGTGCGATAGAACCCATCATGGATGATGGATAGCTCTGCGTGGACGTTCCCTTGCTGAACGAAAAGTGGGCCGTTGCCTTGTCGCGCAGGATCACCATATTCTCGCGATCGGTGGCAAGGGTCACCACGGTACCCGTACCACGGGCAATACCGTCTTTCACGTGCGTGAGCACTGTTCCGAAACCCGCTTCACGCAAGGGTTTCGCTTTGGCATCGTCGACGGAAAAAACCTTGTAGGCATCCACATCACTTTTAAGTGCCTGGTTCCATCCAAACGGGCCTTTGATGGCAGTGGCCAGTTGAGCCGGCCCGCCAAAACCGAAACCTCCTGCAGCCCGTTGCGGCACAGGAGTGCCATAGTCGGCATACATGTCAATAAATGACGGGTACAGGTACTTGCCTTTGCAATCAATGACCACTGCACCCGCAGGAGCGGCCAGGTTGGAACCCACCGCAGTGATCCTTCCGTCCTTGATTACAAGCGTAGCGTTGCTGAGCGTGGTTGTCGCGTCCTTCACAATGGTCGCGTTGGTAAATGCGTAATGGCCATGCCTTGGATCGGCTACGCCATTTTCAGGAAAGGTGACCTGGGCATGGAGTACGACAGGCCCTGCGAGCAGGGATGCCAGTACCGCCAGCCTTGCCAGAAGTCCGGGTTTTCTCATTGCAATAAGTTTTGTAATTAGATGATTATTCTCGTAGAATCCTGCGTGCGTAAAAGAATTTCAATTTAAGATAAATGGGGGACATAAATTACCTTTACGACTCCTTAAAAAAATGACATGGCTGCCATACGACAAGGCCCTTTACCCGATTTCAGTGTTTCCCCGCGCATCGACCAGGTGGGTGTGGAAGAGCGGGCCGCGCGCTTCACCAAACGAAGCCTGAAAGACGAAGCCAAACGCAACGGGCTGAAGCTGGTGCTGAACATGATCGACCTTACCACACTGGAAGGGAAAGACACCGATGGCAAGGTGAAACAGCTTTGTTACAAAGCCGCACATCCGCACGACCAGCTGGCCGGACTGCCCACAGTTGCGGCTATCTGCGTGTACCCGTCCATGGTAAAAATTGCACGTAAAGCGCTGGGTGATTCAGGAATCCGGGTCGCTTCCGTTGCAACTGCCTTTCCCAGCGGCCAGGCCCCACGCGATGTAAAAATCCGGGATACTAAATATGC